>JACDFK010000063.1 GCA_013815795.1 Candidatus Babelota bacterium
GCGCTTTTTCAATTACATTAAGCCATTTTCACAAGACGGATTCTTTGTAATTGATGATTCGGTTGTCGGCAAGCAATTTTCTAAATCTATTGAAGGAACTTCTGAAGTGTTCGATACGATTACCAACAAATCTTGTTTGGGATTATCACTCATAACACTTGCTTGGACGAACGGTAGCGAAACTATACCTATCGTATATGCTCTGTGGTACAATAAAGACGTTGCAAAAGAACAATACAAAACGAAAATAACTCTTGCGCAAGAGCTTATCCTTTCTATTCCGTCTTCAATTAATGCACAAGGCCTAATCTTTGATGGTCTTTACGCTACTAAAGAGATGATGGATTTTTTGGGGAAGAAGAACATTCGATTTGTTGCAAGAGCAGCTACTAATAGAGTAGTGGAAAGCGAGGGTATTAAGCGTGCATTAAAACAACATCCTGCTTTAAAGCTTCATAGAAACGAGCATTCAAGAACAATAAAAGCTGAATGGCATGGACTGATGCTTTATTATACTGTAGAGAAGCGAAAAGACAAGAAAGGAGAGATAAGTATTGTTTTTTTGGTAAGTAACTTCCCAGCTTCTTCTAAAGAATATATTCGTATATATAAACGCAGATGGGGCATCGAGATGTTTCACCGAACCGCTAAACAGAGTTTGGGGCTTAAGGACTGTCAATCGACCAAGCTTGATATGCAAAAGGTTCGTCTATGTAATCTTTTCTATATATACGCTTTTTTGCAATATCAAAAAAAATTACGAAAAGCTTCTAGTGTTGAATCTGTTATACACTCAGTACAGATGCTAAAAGCCGAAGAGCTCATGGTAGCTTTAGTCGCTTTCAATCAGATCTTTCATGGAAATAACTAAGTCCTGAAAAAAGCTACTTTTTTGTATACGATCTAAAAATAAAACGGATGTCGCAAATTTCACTCCAGAGAGCAAGTATATAATAATCGAATCAGTAGATGGCAAAGGTAGCTGCTTTGAAATTGCTACAGGTAAATTTTTTGCTAAAGCAAGACTTACTTCGGATGACAACAGCATGATCATCAATGCTTATGATTGTACCAAAGCTGTTTATTCTAGTATAGAAACCGATTATCCTTTAGGAAGCTCTTCTAGAAAAATAATAATAATGTGTTGTGTAACGTGTAAAAAAGAAAGCGGAGGAGCGAATCAGACTCAACTTTTATGTTGTAGTCGTTGTAGAAAAGTTTATTATTGTTCGTCCGAATGCCAAAAACAAGATTGGCCTTCTCATAAATCCCTCTGTAAAAAGCTTGATAGTTCTTTTCACACTACAATAATTTGAGATAGAATTTGAGCTTAGTCTCTTAAAGGCTTGATAATGATCTATAGCTTGGTGTCGGTTTGAATTGATTTAAGAGGCTTTAGAGGTGGTCGCCAAGCCATAATGATAAAAATTTTATTTTTAGTAGATGTTCCTGTATAGAGAGAGAAGCGTATGTTTATTTTTAAAATGTATCGATCTTCTGGTTAGGAGCTTCGGAAATAGAAAAAAGATCAACTCTTCATTTTTCACCTTTATTGTGCTAATCTTGTCATAGAGAGCAAGATTAGCACAATAAAGGTGAAAAATGTTTTTTAGACGTGATATTCAAGAAGCGCTGGTACGATTTTGCAAATTTCCTGTTATTGGTATTTTTGGGCCTCGACAATCGGGAAAAACAACCTTAGTTAAAAAGTTTTTTAAAGATTATACGTATCTTAATTTTGAAAACCCCGAAACATTAGCATTTGCTACGCAAGATCCCAAAAGTTTTTTGCAAAAATATGAAAACGAGCAGGGTATTATTATAGATGAATTTCAACATTTCCCACAATTTTTGTCCTATATTCAGATCGAGGTAGACCAGAAGAAACGTCCGGGATATTTCGTGCTTACCGGTTCTCAAAATTTCTTAATGAATCAGGCAATAACTCAATCTTTAGCGGGTAGGATTGGTATTTTAACTCTGTTGCCCTTATCAATAAATGAATTTTCATATAATCATCGCTTAGAATCACAAACTAATGAAGTTATTGTCAAAGGATGCTATCCACGTATATATACTGATAATTTCGCGCCCGATGAACTTTATCCCTCTTATATTCAAACGTATGTAGAACGAGATGTTCGACTTATTACTAATATTGTGGACTTAAGCACCTTTAAAAAGTTTATGAAACTATGTGCAGGTCGAGTAGGACAGCTTTTGAACATCTCCGATATTGCAACTAATTGTGGCATTACGCAGCGAACAGCACAGCACTGGATCTCTATTCTTGAAGCAAGTTATATTATTTTCCTTTTACAGCCCCATCATACTAATTTTAATAAAAGAGTAACTAAAACCCCCAAGTTATATTTTTATGATACTGGTGTGGTATGTTCGCTTTTAGGCATTAAACATTCCGAGGAACTTGCTTTGAACCCCTATCGGGGTCATTTATTTGAGTGTTTTATAATAGCAGATTTATTTAAACAGTGTTTTAATCTAGGCACCAATGCACCACTTTATTTTTGGCGCGATAGGAACGGTACTCTAGAGATTGATTGTCTGGTTGACTGGGGGGGCCACTTAACTTCTATTGAAATCAAAGCGGGACAAACTATTACTACCGATTTTTTTCATTCACTAAAAAAATGGAATGAACTTAGCAAGGTAGATCCTCTTACTAGTTATATTATTTATGCAGGTGAGGATATCCAAAAAAGAGCTGTCGGTACAGTGATGGGGTGGCACTATGCAGGAACTATAATAACGACACTTTCCTGTGTTTAAGTCACGATAGTTTTTTACATTTGATAAAAATTATGGTAGAAATCATTTCATTTGTCAATTTTTTTGCTCTAGAGGCCCCGAGAAGTTTGTATCTTATATCGTGGACGTTCTTGTTTTTTAGTTCTTTTTCTATGTGAACCTCAATGATTAAGACTTTTTCCTTGCAAGATAGTGAATGAAAATGTTTCTCACTGGGAATTGCAGAGTATGGGGGCAGCAGTCTTAGTGAGCTTTTAAATGTTTTTTGTTGTCCTGATAAATTGAAAGGCCTACGAGGGGAAAAGATCATATAGAGTGAAATGTTGCAAGAGCAGGGAGAGTTTTAGTGATCAGCGCCCTTATTGCCGGTGTAAGTGATGTGGGAAAAAATCAACTCTTCATTTTTTCACCTTTATTGTGCTAATCGTGTTATAGAGGGCAAGATTAGCACAATAAAGGTGAAACTGGCTACTAAAATCAGAAAAAATATGCGAAACTCACTCCTGAATATTTTTGATAAATTGCTTTTAAGAAAGCGTGATATAATAGAACCCTTTGGGTCTATACTGAAAAATACCTGCAACATAGAGTATTCTATATATTGAAATCCATTAACGCTTTTGAATAATGTTTGTGCCTGTGTAATCCGCTTACGCTTTTCGTGAAATAAACCATCTATTAAACGAATTAATTTTATTCTTTCTTAGATCGAACTCGCGTTATACATTAATGAGTGCTTCTGGCCTCAAATTCGTATATTTTAATTATTTATGGTATAATTGCTATGTAAAATGGTATATAAATAAAAATATTTAAAATAGTATTTATAAATACTATTTTTCCCGAGAGGGCGTAAGAGTATAGAGTTAAGGAAAAAAGTATGATTTATATAAAAAACGGCAGTCTTTCTTTTAGTGATCAGGTTCTTTTTGACTCGATTAATCTCGCTTTTCAACAAAACCAAAAAATTGGTGTGTTTGGAAGGAACGGTACGGGCAAATCGACACTTTTAAAAATAATTTCAGGATCGGGTCGTTTTGATGAAGGTTCAGTGGAAATAGAACGATATAAAAAAATCGGTTATATGCCTCAGGAGATGACGCTTCTTTCTACTAAGAGTGTCTACGATGAAGCTCTTTCTGTCTTTGAAAAATTTATAGAACTTGAGAAAGAGAAATCAGCTATAGAAGATCAACTTGATGGCTCTTCAAGCGCGGAGATGCTTGAACGTTATAGTGCTATTCTCGAGGAGTTTACAACGTATGATTTAGCAGTTTCGAAAGAACGGACTGAAAAGATACTCAAAGGCCTGGGTTTCTCACGAAAAATGTTTGATCAACCGGTTGAAGAGTTGAGCGTGGGTTGGAAAATGCGTGTAGTACTTGCTAAGTTACTCCTAGAAGATGCTGATTTCTATCTGTTTGATGAACCTACTAACCATCTTGATTTACCTACTAAGGAGTGGTTCTTTGAATTTTTAAGACAAGGTAGATTTGGCTTTCTACTTGTAAGCCATGATCGTCACTATTTAGATAAAGGATGCGACTATATTTTAGGACTTGAGAGGGGAAATGCAAAACTTTTCCGTGGTAACTTCTCAGCCTATATTAAGGAAGAAGAGCATCAACGGGCATTAACACAGTCAGCATATGTTCGCCAACAAAAAGAGATTGGTCGTAAGCAAGAGACGATTGAACGTTTTAGAGCAAGTGCTTCAAAGGCTAAAATGGCCCAATCTATGGAAAAACAGCTTGGAAAAATGGAGCGAATAGAAGTAGAGCCGCTTATGCCTTCTATTAAGCTGACGTTCCCGGCAACTGAACGTTCCGGAAGTTGTGTTTTAACGGTAGATAAAGTAAAGCATGCGTTTGAAGGATCGCTACTCTTTGAAAATGTGAATGCAATTGTCCAAAGAGGCGATAAAGTTGCGCTCGTTGCTCCTAATGGGACGGGTAAAACAACCCTTTTTAATGTCTTGACTGGTAAATATTCTCTTCAAGGGGGAAGCGTAGCGTTCGGTCACAAAGTTGATTATGCCGTATTTGAGCAGGATCAGTTGCGCTCATTAAATGCTCGTAATACAGTTATTGAAGAGGTTTTCCAAGCTGTTCCCGCTGTGCAAGAATCGGTGATTAGAGGCTTTTTAGGATCATTTTTGTTTAGTGGCGATGCGGTCTACAAAAAAATTTCTGTTTTAAGCGGTGGTGAAAGAAATCGGGTCGCGATGGTGAAAGTACTTTTACAGAAAGCGAACTTTCTTTTACTTGATGAACCTACTAACCATCTTGATCTCCATGCAAAAGAGGTACTCTTACAGGCTCTACAGCAGTATGAAGGAACAATGTTATTCGTATCACATGATCATAGTTTTTTACAGTCGCTCGCGACACGTGTATGGGAGTTAACGCCTCATGGATTAAATGACTATATCGGTTCGTATGAAGATTTTCTTTATTTTAAAAAGTCTCAAGAAGGGTCATCTGAAAATCAAAAAGAACAGCGAGCTGCCGCTAAGCAGAGCTTAGAAAAAGCTTCTGATAAAAAAGATGATGCCTCTATAAAAAAGGAGATACAAACTCTTGAGAATAAGATTAGTAAAGTTGAGCGTGAGATCGAGCTACTCAATCAAAAGTTTTTAACTATTACGTATGGTTCGTCTGAGTATGAAAAAGCTGCCGATAAGTTTAAAGGTTTCCAAAAAGATCTTGAAGAGTTAACGCGCGAATGGGAACAACGTCAAAATAGTGCAACTCATTAAAACTCTTTAGGATCTAACACCATTGTTTCTGGTATGTTTTTGTGTTTACTTATTTCATCGTAATAAAAGATAAGTAGTCCAATAAGAACTAACACAAATGAGAGAATATAGGATAGATGTGCTTGCTCGCCTAAGAATAACCATCCGAAAAATGCTGCGCAAATCGGCGTTAAAAATCCGGCAAAAGCGAGGAATGTAGGGCTGTAGTGTTTGAGTAAATTTGCTTGTAAATTCGAGCAAATAAGGTTACTGACAACTATTTGTACAGCTAAAAGTGGCCAAAAAACATGCGGTTGTATAACGTCTAAGGGGCTTTCAAAAAGTACCGATGTATTAAATGCAAGAAACCCTCCAATGAGAGTACTGGTTCCCGTCGCAAGTAAAGGAGGACATCCTCTATGTTTTATAAGAACTTGCAAAGCAATAAGATTGTAGCTAAAAGAGATAACTGCTGCTATAATGGCCAGCTCAGGTAAAGAAATGAAGCCGATGGTTCCGTAAATACCTTCGACTGGGGATCCGGTTAACAAGGTGGGGATCATTCCTGCAAGCCCTACAGTTAATCCTAATATTTTTTTTGTAGATAGTTTCTCTTTATGAAAAAAATAGGATAAAAGCGCGGTGGAGAATGGCATAAGAGTAAAAATAAATGCTGCTTTTGTCGAGGGCATATACTGGAGCCCCCAGGATCGAAGACAATAAGGAACAAATATCCCAAAGATACCTATTTTAGTATAGTGCATCCAATCTTTTATTTGTGGCCTACAATCTATAAGCTTAGTATAATAGATATACCCAAAGATGCCTAAGCCGCCTATAAGCATACGGACGCCAATAATAAAAAATGGCTTTGCATAGTACAGGGTGATTTTCCCTAACGTAAATGAAAGACCAAAAAGTGCATATAAAAGAAATACTAATATCATGAGTGCCTATCTGTTTACAACAATATCTGATAAGTTTATCAAAAGTTTTAGGAAAGAACAGCTGTTTATGGCTGGCTTTTTGCTTTTTTTCGTCTCTTCTTTCTGTTCTTCGACTCCTTGGGCCTTCTATCTTGTTGTGCAAGCAGATGGATTTTTACATGAGAGTGCTCAAAAAACTATAGAAAATTTAGAAAAAGCTTGTGCAGCGGCTCCTTATGAAACAGTTCATGGAGTGATCGATCTTTTTGAAGGGACTCAGTTCAAGCGCTATTTTTTAGATCAAAAAGGTATGAGGATAGTTGATCATTCTATTTTTCACAATTCTATAAGTTCTACAATGAAAAAAGGAGCTCTTTATGCGTTTGAAGGATATCCTCACTATCGTACTATGGTGATATTTTCAGGACATGGATCAGGTAGTATGGAGCCTCATGATTTTCCCTTGGGAGAAAAGAGAAAACTGTTTCAGATCAAAACCGAATCGTATTACTCTCGCTATTGCAAACGGAAAAATCTTTTTTTAGCCGATCTGGTTTATAATGCCATGACTCAGAGCACGCAAGATACGAAGTCACTTTTCTTCAATAATAGTTTTTGCCTTCTTTCTAGCACCTCTTTATGTCAGTTTCTGGACTCTGTATCACAGAATATTTTAAATGGTAGAAAAATCGATATCGTAGGATTTGATGCATGCCATATGGCAACATTAGAGATTGCGGATGAGCTTGTTGACTGCGCTCAGTATATGATAGCTTCTCAAGAAGCCGAGTATAAAAATGGATGGGATTATACTGCGTTGATTGAAAGTTTACTCCTCTGTCCAGAGAGTTATAGTGTGTCTCGAAGAATCGTATATACCTATGAAGCACAACAAAGAAAAAAGGAGGGAATTTCTTATAGTCTTTCTGCACTTGATTTAGATTCTATTAAGAGATTCAGAGCTGTTTTTAATAAGGTTGCTACACACACTGCTCTGTGTATGAGTAGTTCTTCGTTGTTTCACGATACTGTATGTGAGGTGCGCCTTAAGGTAGAACAAGATTTTTTAGGGCATAGTTGTGTCGATCTTTTGTCGTACTACGAAGAGTTACTGGCGGAGATTGAATGTGTTCCTCATACTGATCATGTTGAATGTTTGAAAGTGGCTCTTATTGAAGCTCTTGTCCTTCTTAATCAGGCGATCATAGCATCGGTGTCATTACGCGAAAGAGCTTTTGTAAAAGGGTGCTCAATCTATTTTCCAAAATCCTATGATTCCAGCCTTTATACATGCTCGTTTTCATCTCGATCCTTGTGGACGTCATTTTTAATGGCATTTAACGGCTCACTGAGCGTATAAGAGCATCTATACTATTTTCATATCGTTTCATCGGTCCTCTTAACTTTGCAATCGTAGCTAGTGATGTGAGTTTTTCGAAATTGCTTATTCGATATCTGAGATCTTCATACTGTTTTAACATGATCATAAAATTTTCATAGTCTTGAAGCGTATCACTATCGGTCTTGAGGACGAGTGAATTGAGGATCTGCTGCATTTCTATCGCGTAGTTTTTGTCGCAGTTAGAAAGCTGGGGTCCTGAAAAAGAGGGATAGTTAAAGGGTATCTTAGAGGCTGTTCCCAAAGAAGTTCTACATTCGCTATAATTTTGCATGGGCGTGCGCACAAGAGCACGTTGGTCGCTTGTCATTTTTCTTTCAGCAACACGTATGCGAAATCCTAAGTCAAGAAAATGCTTAACCATAATCATAAAAGTTTCATATGATTTAAGGACTTCCGGCCTGATAAAACCAGAAAATTGAGTGAGTGTGCTTTTCATATCAACAGCATACTGTTTATCAGCCCGAGCAGGAAAGTCGGCAGGCATTTCTTGGGCACGAACTGTGGTACTAAAGAAAAAGAAAATAAAAAGTAGTTTTTTCATAAAGGTTCCTTGTGTAAGAAGCGTGCCAGTGGGAGAGACTTCTGGGAAAATTAGTAGTGATGAAGGTGAAAAATTATTTTTGCATCATTAAAATTATTATATAATATATAATACTATAAGTTTTCGTTATGAGTCAATAGTTTGAAAATTTTAGCGAATGTATAGAAAAGGTGCCTCAGAGTACGGGACTTCATTCTGTACACGTATCCACATTCCTAAAAAAAGAAGAAC
>JACDFK010000008.1 GCA_013815795.1 Candidatus Babelota bacterium
TTCCAAGATGTATTAGATGAGTATAGTCTTATTGATCTTTATTTAGATGAAGCATATAGCTCATCGTGCGATAAAGTAAAAGAGATACATGAAGAGAAAATGGACATTACAAAATATTTCTACGACAAGATTTTAGAGGAAGTTATAAAGAACTCTATTCCTTTACATGAGGCCCTTCCATCTCTTCTTAAAAGACTGGGGCAAACAGAGGTTCCTTCTTATTTGAAGACACTAGAAAAACTGATACACACCACATTTTCCTGTCTTCTTGATTTATATGTGTTGCACCGGGTGATTTCTATTCCGACCACACACAAAATAATGCTTATAGCAGGGGCTGATCATAGTATGTATGTAGAGTCAAGGATAATGGGGCGTTTAGATGCTGAAGAAATCTCTGGCTTTGGGGACTATAGAGTTGAAAAAGACACAGTGCATGTTTTATCCACAGAAGAACTTAGTAGCCTCATAACACTATAAATAGTGCATAGAGTGATTTAGTTGTTCTTAAAAGGAATGAGGAAATAAGAATCTAAGCTCTTATTTCTTAATTCCTTTAACATTTTACCTGAATTCTTACTTATTTTCGGGCTTCTTTATCAGCTTCAAAAGATATTTGACGATCTTTATGGACTCGTAAGATGATATGATTTCCTAGCTTTTGCCGTAGTGTATCAATCTCACCATATCCTATTTTATAGAATTCTGTATCACCTATAATAATGACCAGTGTAGGAGCATCTCCTCGTACGAGACTAATAGGGTTTTCCAGCGTAAGGGGTTTAGACCACACTGCACTTATAAAAACCATGCCTTCACGGGAATGAACGTATCCAACTTTTTCCCCTAATGGATCAGCAGAAGGAAGTATGGCGATGGTTACCCCTTGAGCTTCATTTATAATTTTTGTAATTTGTAAGTTATTTCCTACTATTTTAGGTGTAAATCCTTCTGTTTTTTCTATAAATATCTGTGATCCTTCTTTATCTTGCTTAGATGGGGGCTGAATAATTTTACGAGAACCACCAATAGATATTCTTTCTACTTTTTGTTCTGGTAAGCCCGCAGAAGGCCGGTCTTTTTCTAACGATTCAGGTTTAAGGATTTGAGCTTTTCTATCTTTTTTTTCAGGCGTAATAATTTCATACTCTAATGTTCCTTGAGGGGCTGAAATAATTTCTATAGTTGAAGTAGGAAACTCAGCAAGTGTAACTATATCTTCAGGTTTTATATCAAGAGGTTGAACTGAAGGGTCATTTGAAACGGTAATAGTCAAGGAATTGATACTATTATTCGGTCTTTGTTCAATATTAACTTCTTTTCCTGCTGCAAGTTTTTCTTTACTAGGGTTACCTGTGTCGAAGTTTTTCGTATTTCTATACTCGAGAGTAAGGGGTTTATTAGATGTATTATTAACTGTTAACTGTGGCAATTCCATAGCCATAAGTGAAGTATGTCCTATAAGAATGGTCATACAGGTTGATAGTGATAAAAGAAGTTTTTTCATAATTTCCTTTGTTTAATTTTTAATGAAAGAATTTGTTTCTGCGTTCAGAAGCATAGTAAGTTTTTAAAAATCGATAAAGATTGAGATTAAAGTACCTAAAGTCTGTATGCTCTTACTGGGGGTAGACTGCTTCTTTTAAGGGGGATATCGAAATTTACCCTCCGTTTTGGTGGTGGAATTTTTGTATCTTTTTTATTCAATCTCCTTTTTAGTTGTTAGAGGGAAGTAAGGGACTATTTTCTTTAGAGTATCACATTTTGGTTTTCAATAAGTCAATACATTTAAAAATTATTTATTTAAAATTTATAAATAGAAGCATTGCGCAAGGGTCTTCTGATACCACAAAAAGATAATTTTGCTGAAAAAACAGTGAAACAAGTGCACTCCAGTAAGAAATTTACCCATAATCTTTTGCTGGAGTACGTTTCAGTGGAGTTTTATTGGTAATTCTACATTTCCATGCTACTCTTAAAAAAAAATAAAAGTTGCGTACAAAAAATAATTTTTTAAACGCCACAAGTGCTAACCAATTGATTCTATCCAAGGGGTATCAGGTTTTTTTAGATAAGCATTAACAGCGCAGTAGTAAGAAGTAGTGTGCTGAGAGTAAAATAGTAAAGAAAACAGGTAAGAGCGATGTGGTTTACTGCTCTTAATAAGAATACATTTTTTTATACATCAGGTAACTATGAATGTGAAGGCGTTATATCATAACGATGTTATATCATAACGATGTTATGTCATAACGATGTTATGTCATAACGATTAAGACCAAAAAAGGAAATTCTATGAACGATCTCAGGCATACTATAGTTTTTGTTAGTGTGATATGTATAGTACTGGGGGCACTCCCGCTGAAAGGCATGGACTGTACAAAAGCCTCGATAGCTAGTGTTAATGACTGTGCCCTATCACGAGAAATTGTAATTAAACAAGAACTGCAAGATTTTATTTTTTATAAAGTATCTGCTTCAAAAAATTCTGAACAAACTCCCGGAATGGTTGAAATAGAGCGAGTTTTACCCGATCTCTGTGAAAAGGTACTTTTTCTTATGTATCTTAAGGTTCTTCCGAGTGATATTCAACATCTTATTGCTCGCTTAGTACTTGGAAATACCATAAGCGATGCTATCAAACCTTTTAAAATTTTTAGAGGTCGTTCTGATTATGTTACTTTAGTGGTATTGAGCCCTGATGGCCTGACTCTTTTAGTGGTTATTAACGATAATACACCAACTTTATGGAATGTAGTAACGGAAGAAGAAGATGGATTTTTAGCAGGGCATACGAATAGAGTTGTTTCTGCAGCTTTTAGTCCTGACGGCACCAAAGTTCTCACCGGATCGTTTGATCAAACAGTACGAATGTGGAATGTAAAGAGTTGCCAAGAACTGTTTGTGTTAAAACCTTTCAAAGATGAGAGGCGAGGGACCGTTTTTGCACTAACTTTTAGCCCCGATGGAAAAACTTTTCTTTCTGCCTATCAAGGGGGGGTGGTGTATTTGTGTGATACACATACCGGAGCAACATTATTGCAGCTAAATTATGAGGGTTCGGTCAGATCGGTTGCGTTTAACCCTAATGGTGAAAGTTTTCTTACCGGAACACTAGATGATATAGCATGTTTGTGGGATATAAAAAAAGGACAGAATCTTAGACAGTTAAAGCATAGTGATTCGATCGATTTACAGATACAGGATTTTACGAACTCTGTCGTTTTTATTAAAAGATTTGATAAAGAGGAAGAGTGCTCATTAAAAAAGCAGCTCGGATATAAAGAAATTAGCTCGGTAGCATTTAACTCTACGGGCACCATTGCTTGTACAGCATCGGGCGAGGGAACAACCCGTTTGTGGGATATAGAAACAGGGTCGGAACTACTGTGTCTTCAGAATTATAGGGGGCTGATTTCTTTTGTACAGTTCACTCATGATGACAGAACACTTTTCACTTATTCACCGAGCAATCTGATGTATGTATGGGATAAGGAAACTGGACAAAAATTATTAGAAATAAACAATTTCGTTGAAAATTGTATTCACTCGATAGATTGTAGACCTCAAAGCAGCAGAATAGTAGTGGGATCAGGGGAAGGAAAAATAGGTATAGGTGATCTCCCTTCGTACGATGTTCTTCGTTGGGTATTATATGACGTAAATTTCTCTGAGTCCTGGTTTATTGTAAAGATTTCTCAAGCAAATAAAATCAAAGAGTGTTGTATAATCAGAGAAAACAGTTTTGAGCATAACGTATGGAAGAAAATGCCAAAATATATTCAAAAGTATTTAATGCAAGTATTTGTAGTTATAGTTCCTGATGATCAAACTTTACAGCTTTTCTAATATGCATGTATGTATAAACGCGATGAAAGTGAAGCTTTTTTATTGAAAGGTATTTTTTGAAAGTTTAGAAAGTATGAATTACCTTTAAAAAAATGAAAGAATATGATTTTGTAAAAATACATAGCAGAGAGCACCGGCCGCAAGCCACGGGCCAAAAGGTATTTGAGTCGATTTTTTTTTGGTAATGAACAGTATCGTAATCCCTACAATTGAACCAAGAAATGATCCAACAAATAAGCTAGTCCATGCGCCCATTATACCGGTAAATGATCCTATCATTGCAAGAAGATCGAGATCTCCTTCACCGAGTCCTTCGATTTTACGCACAGCATAAAAAACACGAGCTATGGTCCATAAAATAAGATAACCAAAAACAGCTCCCGTTAAGCTGCTCAGAAGGGTGAGTGGTAGTTTTCCTGCTGCTGCTAATAAAAAAGCACAGGGAATCATGCACCACGTTGCATAGCGCGAAATAAGCATCGTTTCAAAATCGGTTCTTATGGTGACTATAAGAGCTGAGAAAAAGAGGCCGTATGCAAGCCAGTACTGAGAAGGCATATAATGGTAGGTCAACAGCGCTAGAAAGGCGGTGAGAAGCTCTATAAAGGGATATAAGATAGTTATTCTTTTTTTGCAATAACGGCAGGCGCCTTGTAATAAAATCCAGGAGATAACGGGTATAAGATCGTACCATGCGATTTTTCGAGAGCAACGGGGGCACACCGAGCGACCAAGTATACTTTTATTGTGAATTACACGGTAACCAACTACATTAAGAAAAGAGCCCCAGCAGAGAAAAAATAGAAAGATAATCCAATCCAAAATGATTATTCCCTTGTTTTTTCTTCTTCAAGAAGCTGATCAATACGTAACTGCTTTTCGAACTGTTTATCGAATTTAAACATAAGTTCGGGAGTGTAACGTGATCTGATTTTTGCTGCGAGTGCTTTTCTCAGGGAAGGTCTATATAGGACAAGTACATTCAAAATTTCGTTAAAACGTTCTTCTCCCTCTGCAGTATAGAAAAATACGGTACACATTCCTTTGTCAGGAGATAGTTGTACCCTATTTACCATAATATCTTTGAGCCGATTATCATCAAGGGATGTTTGCATAAAAAGCTGAGATATTTCTCGGAAAAGTTGTGACTCTTTTTGAGCTCGTTTAACATTTGAAGCGAAGGTAGTCATAGCTTACTTAATGTTTTGGGAAGCCATACGTATCCAATTTTGTTTAATCGCACGTAAAAGTTTCTTTCTACGTTTTTGAGTAGGTGGCTCATAGTAAACGATACGTTTCATATCACGAACAACACCTTCTCGTTCAATTTTCTTTTTTAACTGTTTTAGTGCGCGTTCAAGATTGTCATGAACGGCAATCGAGATATTTACTTTTTTGCTCATGGGATAGCTCTGTCCTTCCATACATTTCTAAATACTTATAAAACTCTTAGTACCAGTATACTCTTTTTCTGCGTATTGTCTATAATCTTTAGCGAACAATCGTTCACGGATAGTTTTTAATAGACGAAATGGATACTTCCTAAAACGGTTTGTGATCTATACGAGTTGCGTTGTTTGATCGGTATCTGCAAGAGAAGTCCGGCCGAAAAGCTAGGTGTTAAATCGTAATTAAAGCCTACGTTAATAAAATGGGATTCCCATTTACTGAGACATTCAGCTCGTTTAATATCAAACCCGGTAGTGAAGTAAATAGAACCTTCGGGAATAAAGGATCGGCATAATTTAATCTCATCTTCAGCGTGACTTACCATGCAGTATTCACCCCAAAATGAGAGGTTTCCTAGAAAGCGATGGGCGTTCATGCCTATGGTACCGTACCAGGTAGGTCCCGGACGCAAGGTTACATCTGCTGAATAAGGAAAAATTCCACTTTCAGCGAAATTAGTAGGCATACGGTAGTTACAGTAGTCACGTTTTACAAAAAAGGAAAAGCCTGCGGAAGCAGTTAGGTCGATGGTATCGGGAAAATCGATCGTAAAGCCGGCACGGCCGACGATGCTTGCATGTCCGTTGCTCCCAAAAGGAACAGCAAACTTAGTATTATTATGCACCTCTTGAGCCATAGGTATTCCAATTCCTCCTTCAGCAAAAGGCATAAAATTCACCCGTGGGTAGTACTCGAGGTCCTCATTCATAATATAAAGATGTCGCCAATACAAACTTATGTACAGGTCATCGAGCCCAGTTTTATGGTAATTACATATATCCAGATCGAGTATTTTTGCAAGTGTGTCTCGTTGGCTTAAGATATTTTCTTCAACAAACTGTTTACAGGCTCCACTAAATGAAAGACTAACCGTTTCAGTGTTACGTGGCCTAAAGGGCTGTATTTGAGGAACACATTCTTCTTCTCTTAAGGGAGCACAGAGTGGCCTTCCAATACGAGGTTGTTCGGTAGGATCAACAAAAGGTGGTGTGATACCCGTAGGATCTGCCGCTTCTGGTCTGGTGATAACGTTGTCATACACCTTTCGAGGAGCCGCAGGACATGCGACGCCGAGCGCTTGACACGTTAAGTCTCCTCCTACATTGGGATACTGCATGGTAGCTGTTTGACGGACATCGGCTATTCCCCACTGTACTCTCAAACCGATACCATAAAAACAGCGATCTACTAAAAGAATCTCACTTTCAAAGCGGACCCCATATTTTCGGTACTTAAGGGGAACGGTTAAAAAGCCAAACTCTTTTCTGAGATCCACATAGCGAGGATCTGTTACTAGATCTAAGCATATGTCGTCATTTCCAGTAGGAAAGTTAGCGGGCGTTATACCCAGGGCATCAAAGAGAACTCTTCTTAATTTTGGGTCATAAAAAAGACCAAATATATTCCAGCGTCCATCTATATCTCCCAGATTAATGGTAGATCCTTCGCTGTTCTTTCCACAGTTAGCATGTTGTTGAAATCCACTTACACTTGTGCGGAAACGGTTTTCAACGTAGGTGTAATCAAAGTTCATGAGATTTGCTTTTTGGCGAGTCGTTAAAAACGAATAGGGATTGTAACTACTAAAAAATGGATACTGATCATTTCTTGAGTTGGTAGGAAAGCTCTGTAAAGTGATAGGGAAAGCTATTAATGCACAGCCTATAATAAACTTTTTCACCCTAGGATACAGCATTATATGTCCTTTCTAAATTCCCAATTATTACTTACCGCTTTTAAAAAAAGCATACGACTGCTTAATTTATAGCATTGATACCGCTCTTCGTCAAATTATGTTATGCTGAGTGCTTCAGAAATTCACGGTACTGTCAGGAGGACGTATGCCAGGATCTTTTTATTATAAGGCTTCTATTACTAAAAAAGACTGTTGGTTTTTTGTTGCCGTGTTACGCAGTTTCGAGCATCTGACGTTTGACAGGACCTGCGACGTGCCTACAAGTACCTTTGAGTTCTTTGTTCCTGAGGGTAATGAAAAGATTTTTCTTGAGCTCATGAGATTTTTAGAAAAAGAGGGAGTTGTTCATACTCTTCAAAAAGGTAGTAATCCTTTTGAAAGCGTTGAACAACCACCAGTGATTTAAGAGAAAAGTACTGTTAAGCGTTCCTTTATTTCAGAAGCATCAAGAATTCTTTGCATGTCCTTTATGCTGAGTCCTTGGGTTTTGCCTGTCAGAGCAATTCGTATAAGTACAAAAATATTTTTTGAAGGAAGAGACTCTTCTTTGCACATCTTTTGGATTACAGGAAGGATATCGGTCTTAGTTTCCAGAAGTTGTTCAAGGTGCGAATACAGATTTTTTAAAAATGGTTTATATTCTGAAAGATGGTGACTTTCCAGTAGTTCTTTCGAAGGGGCAGGGCGATTTACCAGAAAATCGAGAGCTTGTGGGCTTTCTTCGAGTGTGATAAGTTCCGGTTGAATATAAGCAACCAGTTTTTCTAACTCTTCACTATTTAAAGTCTCATAAAAAACATGAGCGGCTTTGAGATAGGGTTGACATAAGAGGGTTAATTCTAAGGTATTAGAGCGTCGTATCCACTGATGGTTCATCCACCGTAACTTTTCAAGATCATACCGAATTTGACCTGTGGTTGAAATATGTTCAAAATTAAAGGTTTCAATGAGTTTTTCTTTATCCATAATCTCTTCTTCCACTGAGTGCCCAATTATTCCAAGATAGTTAAGTATCGCTTCTGGAAGATAGCCGTTTGCACGTAAATCTGTTAATGAAAACCCGAAATCGCGTTTGGATAATTTTTTCCCTTGAGCGTTTCCTAAAATGGGAAGATGCCAAAAGACTGGTGCCTCTGTAGCGAATGCCTCATACAGCGCAACCTGTGGGGCCGTGTTAGAAAGATGGTCTTCTCCTCGAAATACATGAGTTATCTCCATCTCCTTATCGTCAACGAAGTTTGCAAATAAGAACGTAAAGCTTCCATCTTGCCGTGTTATAGGAACGTCGGAAAAATGTTTAAGATCGAACTGCATTGTTTTATGACCTAGATCATAAAAGGAAACTGTTTTTTCATAATCGAGCTTAAAACGCCATATAAAAGGGCTTCCCGCAGCTACACGTGCAGCACAAGCGTCTTCTGTTAAAGCAAGACACGTACGATCATAGCGGGGAGGTTGATGAAGAGCTAACTGCCGTTGACGTCTATTTTCGAGCTCTTCTGAAGTGCAAAAACAGCGATAAATAAGATTTCTTTCTTGACACTCTGCACGATACTTTTCATATAATGCAGTTCTTCGAGACTGGTAATAGGGCTCATGAGGGCCACTTTTTAGGGGACCTTCATCGTAGTCTAATCCGAGCCATGCAAGGTCTTTTAGAATAAAACCTGCATCCGGGTCGATATTTCTCTCCTGATCGGTATCTTCTATACGGATAACAAAGGTACCTTCTTTTTGACGGGCAAAAAGGAAATTAATAAGTGCGGATCGGACATTTCCAAGATGCATAAATCCACTTGGAGAAGGTGCAAAACGGACGCGAACAGTTTTATGTGACATGAAATACTCTTTATTATAAATTTTATAAGAGGACCGTGCTGTCCTCTTGAGGATGACTATTCCTTTAAGGCATTATATCATTATTTTTTTTGCTGAGCCACATATGGAGACGTTTCTTAATTTTTTCTCCTCTCAAAGGAACAATCTTTGGGTATAAGGATAGAGGTGAGGCTCAGAAGGTTACTCGTGCAAAACGTTTCCTCCTCACTGTAATTAATCTCGGAAGGATATTATTCTGCCTTGTAGTTATTCTACGAGAGATTACGAGTAGAGGTACTGGTATCCATACGATACGAAGTAAGCTGTAAAGTTCTCTTTCGTTAACAATGTACATAATTCTAGGCAGCCACGGAGTTTTGGAGGGGTTAAGCATACTGATCGGAACCCATTACTACTCCATTACTAGTACTATTAAGAATGGCGTTTCTCTCATTTTTAATACGTAAAGTATAGTACTCTACAGTATAGTACTATTGTGAGGATCTTTTTTTCTTCCTGAAGTTTAGTTTAGTTTCACACTAATAAGCATATCTGTTGTGCATCATGTTTTTACGGATTAGCAGGTGTTTACTCTTATCCTACAGCAGAATGCCATTTGCTCAGCTTCTTATTTCTTAGTATCTTAAGAATAGTATCTTATTGAATAACAGAAAACCTTTTATGGTGTTGATAGAATGAATAGAAGTTCTACACGATTAAAAGTAACTATCTTTGAGTAGATTTTTAACTGTTTAATTGTGTATTGGGACATTATACAATTAAAGAAAGAGGGCGTGAAATATCTTTTTTTACCTGCTTGTGGATAGTATAGTAAGAGGAGGCTTTCTTTTTTCTTTGGTTAGAACAGATTTTTTAATGAGCTATTAAAAGCAGAATGTCTTTTGTGTGTATCAACAAACTAGTTTATGAGGTCCACTACTCTCCTTAACTTTTTAGTTAAAAGGGTACGGTTAAAGCGTACCTAGGGTAAAAGATATAAAAATATGTTTATTTGTTTTAAAATTAAATACTGTTTTAGAAGATAATTCAGTACATAAACCCTTATTAATAAAGAGCTTTGAGTATGAAAAAACTGATAATAGCAGGCCTTATGGGCCTTTGTGTGGGTCCAGCATCTCTTTCTGCAAGCAGCAGAACGGAGGGAAGAATCGTTAAAGCGATTTACAGACAAGATAATCAAAAGGTTGAGCAGTTACTTCGAAAACGTGGCTATCTTGAAAAATCGGTAAAAGAAAGATTTTTAAAGGCAGCTCAACAGTTTTCGGAAGACTATAAAGAAAAAAATACTATTTTGAAAAGTACTCCTGATCTTGCTGCAACTGTTATAGGTGTGACTTCATTGGCTCTAGCTGCTTATGGGTTTTACCCTGAACTAAGCGCACTCGCACGAGGATTGCAGTATAGTGCTCAATGGTATCTGGAGCCCGATGACATAAAAGGTTCAAGCGTGGGTAAAAAATTTGACGGTCTTGGAGCCGCTCTTACACCTGCAAAGAGTGCTACCGATAGTTTTTCAAGAGAAGCAGTGCGGGTTTTTGGTTCGATGGCACTGTTTATTGGTGGAGTTGTTTCACTCAAATATGGCTTACATCGCACTGTAGGAATTAGACGTTTTAAAAATGCACGAGTAATCGAAGAGCTGGTTGATGCGACTGCAGAAGTAGGTAGTTTTGATCTGAATGTTCGACGAGATTGATACTATTTTTAGAGAACTATTTCTCTGATAAATATAAGTAGATAAAAATAAAATTTTTATAAATGCAATAGAAAGTAGTAATGGTTATTATTTTAGACTAAAGCCATTATGTTAACAGTAAGGAAATGTATGAAATTATATATAGTGAGTGTTTTACTTCTAGTGAGTACTACCCTCTATAGCATGGAAAATCCGATTGAAACAGGTCAATTAAAAACGCGTCAAGAGCGCCTTATTGAAGCTATTAATGATGGCGAGGTATTTACCGTTAAAAAGTATTTGGCAAAAATGGGCGATACGATTACCAAAGAGGAAAAAAGTGCACTTATAGAGGTTGCTCAAGAAGCACTTAATCGTTCTAGAGAAAATGTTTCCTTGAAAAAGAGTACGTGGGATCTTGCAAAATTTGTGTCCTGTACGGCTGTAGCGGCAGCCGCAGGAGGCTTTCTTTATAACTGTTATAAACGCGTAACAGCATCTGCCGATATAGTAGATCAGAAGTTTACTCTTAAAAGAGAGAAAGATCTGGAAGTATCACGAGAGTCAGTCCGCTTATTAGCTGCTTCTAAACAACGACGTCCGACCGAGGCGGCAGTTGAGCGTTGTGCTAAAGAAGCGGTGTCAAAAAAACTTTTTACTGCTGAGGATAGAACTAACACTTTTAATGGCCTTTTTAATTCACCGGCAACTCGTAACATAGCTCATGGTGTTCTAGGTATTAGAGATCAGGTGTACGATGCTAAATATAGAAAAAAACAGAACAAATTAACTGAAAAAAGCATGTTAAAATTTATGGGTGGTTGGACAGGTGGTCTTCTTTCTTTTTATATTGGTTGGAAAGCATGTAAAGCCAGTTATTCTGCATTTTTCTGTCCTGTAGCACAAGCAAAAGTTGCACAGGCGTTTGAAATTAAACGAGTATTGCAGCTTGTAAAAATACATAGCGACGTCCTTTAAGTAAATTTTTAGTGTGGTGTTTTTTAGCCACCTGTAGGATGAAACGTTTTTAGAGACTATAACAAAAAATATAAGTAACTAATGCTTTGTAAAATCGTAAAGTCAGGTTGAGCTGTATTTTTAAGGTAAGAATGCGTGTTAATACTTACACTAGTGGTGTTATGGATAACAGTACCGCATAAGAGCGATTGATTCTTAGTTTAACTATAGTCAAAAATTTAATTTTTAGGTGTTCTGCGCAGATGCAGCGTTTTATTTTTTCTTTTCGAGAACTCCAAGATAGTTGGAAGATATGTGGTTGTTATCTAGAGACTATGGAGAGGTTTTTTGAATACTGCTCTTTATGAGCCCGTTATGATATATGTTAGAAATAGATGGTATTTAAAGTAATAGAGGAACTCGTATGATGAGAAGCTATAGAATAATGATAGGTAGTATGCTTATTGTGGCGACTTCAGCGAATATGAATGCTGGAAAGGATATTGATAGAAGTGAACGCCAATTGAGGGCTGCAATTAGTGCAACTGATCTAGAGCAGGTAAAAATTCTTTCACAAAAAAAGGGAATGATTACTGCTGAAAATAAGGAGCGTTTAGTAGATGCAGCTGAAGAAAAGGTTGAATTTTATGAGGATAATTTCTCAATTATAAAGAGCAAAAGAGATTTAGCGACCTTTGTAGCTGGTATAGGAATCACCATAGGAAGTGTCTGTTTATCAGGATTAGGTCTCTATTGGAGTTTTGATGGAAGCAAGTCTCACGCTAATGAAAACTATATGGAGACACGTAGGCGTGAGCGACGAAATCCACTAGCTATGATAGCGCCTTTAGTAGGGTTTTATGCTTCATTGATAGGACTTGGCATTGCAATTAGAGGTTATAGATGCACCTCTGCTTCTTACTATCTTAAAAGAGCAGAAGATATACAAGAGTTTATCGAAAAGGTACCCGTTTTTTCTACAGAAACAGCAGTTGTTTAGGAGCCTTTTGAAACGAGTAGTTTACGAAAGTAGGTAACTCTAAAAGTTCTTTTTTACCAATAGTGAGAGATGATAAGCCATATAAACTTATTTTAATGGTGTTCTAGTAAGGTGCTAGTGCTATCGAATTCTTTAGACTCTGCCAGTGGGATATCAGGAAAAAGTGCTTGTAATGTATCGGAAATTAAAACCATTACATAATAGTTGTGTGCAGTATGGTAATGTTTTGTAGAACACAGTGATTACCACGTTGTGTTAATCATTTTTTAGTAAGAGCTTATTGTGAAGATACTGAGAAACTGTTTTTTGTCAGGTTTTATAAAAGAGTGTAACTGCTTTTAACCGGAGATGTGTTAACAGGGGTTGTGTAGTAAGATCTGATTTGAGATACTTAAAATCGTCTAACTATAGATAAATGGTGAAATATAAACTTTTAATATATGGTATGAAAGGCTTCTTATGATAAAAAGTTCTGCTGTGATAACCGCTGTAGGCGTTTCTTTGGTCTGTGTAAGTTTGTATGCTGAACGCACTCTAGACAGTTGGTTTTCTGCTATTGAGAAAATCGATGTTGCACGTATCGAAAAGTTGCTAAAACGTGATGGAATTATCAATGCACAGGAGAAAAAAGAACTTTTAGCTGCTGCAGAAGATGCTGTTGAAGAGTGTGAAAAAAATGTTTCCTTGCTAAAAAGTAAGTCGGATTTGGCTTTATGTGGTACAGGGCTTGGGGTTATTTCGTTGGGAGTATTAGTTGGAAGGCCTGCAATTAGTATGGGCTTGATAGGGGCTGGTGTTTACCTTGCATTAAAATCATGGAGATGTCCCTATGCATTACGATGCCTTGCCAACGCTGAAGAGATAGAATATATGATTAAGAACGCTCCCTTATCGAGTGAGCATAACGGCGTAAAGTCGTAGTTCAAGAAAGAGGGCCTTAAAGGTAGCTAAGAGTCATCTTTTCGCTCAGGAGATCTGTAAATTCCTGTGAACTGTGCAAGAGCTGAGATGTGATTAAAGAGAGGGTGTCTGTTGAATCCGAACTAGTATTTTTATATGCGTTATATAATAAGGTAAAAAAAATCAATAAGATTGGTGATAGTTAATATTTTATAAGAGTACATGAAAGGATTTATATGATCAAAAGTTCGGTTGTTATAACGGCTTTAACTGTTTTATTAGTGCCGGCATCTGTATATGCAGGGCGAACAAATAACAGACTACTTTCTGCTGTAGAACACAGTGATGCAGCACGCGTAGAAAAGTTGTTAAAACGAGAAGGTATTTTCGATGAGAAATATAAAAAGAAGTTATTGAAAGTCGCTCAGGAATCGGTTGAAGAATCTGAAAAATGGGCTTCATTATTAAAAAGTAAGTGGGAGATTACCGAATACGTTTTGGGCGCTGGAATTGCAACTGCAGGTATTATAAATACTAATTCAATGCTTAAGATTGCCGGTGTTCTAACAGGTGCTTATCTTTTATTAAAGCCTTACCAACGCCATACTGCAACACGTCGGCTTGAAAACGCTGAAGATATAGAAGAGATGATTAAGAATGCTCCTGTGTCTGCAGAAGCTAGCGATACAAAGTAGTATATTTAGCACTAAAGCCGGTTAGAAACCTATATAAAAATCGGCTTTAGTGCTAAATTTAATGTGTAAAATCATAGTGATAAGAATACTTACATACGTGGTTTTGCAAAAAACTCGGTACCGTTAAGTAGGTAAAGATTGTTAGTTTACTGTACTTAGAGTACTAAAGATGCAAGAAAACATATGCCTGAAAAGTTGCAAAAGAGCTCAGTGAAGGACTAGTGTGATGAAATGTTCTGTGCTGATAAGCACTTTATTTCTTTCTTTGACCTCTACATGCGTAGAGGCACGGCGCGATATTGATAGATTAGTCTCTGCTATCGAAGAAATCGATCTAGTTCTTGTTAAAAAATTACTCAAACGAGAAGGTTTTTCTGATGAAAAACAGAAAAAAGAGCTCGTAGGAATTGCAGAAGATATAGTTGAAGAGTGTGAAAAAAATGTTTCTTTACTAAGGAGTAAGCAGGATTTTGCTCTCTGTGCTTGCGGGATCGCGTGCGCTGCTTTTGGTATCTTTTCACCAATTTTGAAATATAAAAAAAACTTGGCCAAGATACTTAGTAAAGAAGCGGATCGCTTGCTGCGGTTTTGTTTGATAGCGACGGGTGTGTATATTTCACTAAAATCCTTGAGTTGTCCTGCTGCCTCACGTGTGCTTGAAGATGCGCAAGATATAGAAGATATGCTGAGGAATGCATGTGTGCTTAGTAAGCATACCTGCGAAAGCTAGGGGCATTCCGGTGCAAAGCTTTTTAAAAGGTCGTGTAAAAACTATTTTTTATCTAGGGTTGTGTGTAAAACACTTAGAAGGAAGAGGTAGATTGAGTAAAGTAGTCTTACAGATGATTAAAAAGAGTATTAGTTAGGAGTAGCGTGATAAAATATATAATGGCAACTAGATAAAATATATAATGGCAACTATATGGTGTATTTTACTAATTCCTGTAAGTATATATGCGCGGTCTGAGGAAAATAAAAAAGATGAGACATTGATTTCTGCTATTGAAAGCGGCACTGTAAAGCTCGTTGAGAAATTGTTGATTGGTGAAGGTATTGTTGACGAAAAATACAAAAATCTTTTGTTAGATATAGCGCATGGTCGAGTAGAGCATTATGAGAATGTTATTTCTGAAGTATCAAGAGTACACGATTTAAGAAAATTTCTATGGGGGGCTCGTGTTGGAACTGTAGCAAGCATCGCAGGCACAGTAGTTGCTTTAATTTCACATAAAGATACAGAACAGCACGTAGTACCTTTTTCCGAAGATAGAGTTCGAATCGGTGCTTTAAGTACAACATTAGTAGCAATGATCTGTACGACTTATTGTATTTCTAGTTTATTGAACGATGTAGTCGTATCAGCTGTGAATCAGAAGGTTTTACGCAGCAGTCGTGTTATGCTTAAAGATGCACGCGAAATAGAAGATTTAATTAGAAACGCACCTGTATCTACTAAAGACAATGATTTAAAATAGTATCGAAAATGGTGTTTTTGATACAGTGGTAGAGGACCAATTTTGCTTACGTCTTTGTGTAAGTAAGATTGAGAAAAAAGACGGAAAAATTTAGATAAACGATTACCCATACAATACGTAAGGATTATAATGATGAAAAAATATTTACTACTAAGTGTAGCGTGTCTTTCAGTGGTTTCTACAGGTATACATGCAGGACGTGAAAGAAATAAAAAAGTTACTCTTGATGAGGCTATTGAAAATGTAAACCTCAAGCTTGTTCAAAAGCTCTTAAAGCGAGAAGGTATTGCTGAAGAAACCCGCAAAAAGCTGCTTTTAGAAACTGCAGAGGATATAGTTGAGGAGTGTGAAGAACGCGTTTCTTTGGTAAAAAGTGGTTGGGATTGTGCGAGATTTGGCTGGTGGTCAACCTGGACGGGCCTTGGAGTAGCAGCTTGTGCTTTCGGAACTGCAGTGGCTTTAACGCCGAAGGGGAGAGAAGACAATTCTGATTACCTGGAGACTAAGAAATTAGCATTAGGTGGTGCGGGAATAGGGGCATTATGGACGCTTTTGGGTGGTTATTTTCTGTCTAATGCATGGAAATGTCCTACTGCATTACGACGTGTAGAAATTGCTCGTAAGATAGAAGATTTAATTAGAAATGCTCCTGTATCTAGTGAAAACAGTGATTTGAAATAGTATCGAAAATGGTGTTTTTGATATAGTGGGAGAGGACAGGTTTTGCTTACGGTTTTGTGTAAGTAAGATTGAGAGAAAAGACGGAAAAATTTAGATAAACGATTACCCATACAATACGTAAGGATTAGAATGATGAAAAAATATTTACTACTCAGTGTAGCGTGTCTTTCAGTGGTTTCTACAGGTATACATGCAGGACGTGAAGGAAATAAAAAAATTACTCTTGATGCGGCTATTGAAAATGTAGATCTGAAGCTTGTTCAAAAGCTCTTAAAGAGAGAAGGTATGGCTGAAAAAACGCGAAAAAAGCTGCTTTTAGAAACCGCAGAAGATATAGTTGAAGAGTGTGAAGAACGCGTTTCTTTGGTAAGAAGTGGTTGGGATTGTGCGAGATTTGGCTGGTGGTCAACCTGGACGGGCCTTGGAGTAGCAGCTTGTGCTTTCGGGGCTGCAGTGGCTTTAACGCCTAAGGGGATAGAAACGGATTTTGAGTACCAGCAGAAAAAGAAATTAGCATTAGGTGGTGCTGTAATAGGGGTATTATGGACGCTTCCTGGTGTTTACTATCTTGTACAGGCATGGAAATGTCCTACTGCATTACGCCGTGTAGAAACTGCTCGTAAGATAGAAGATTCAATTAGAAATGCTCCTGTATCTAGTGAAGACAGTGATTTGAAATAGTATCGAAAATGGTGTTTTTGATACAGTGGGAGAGGACCGGTTTCGCTTACGGCTTTGTGTAAACATAATAGATAGAAAATAGATGGTATAAGTCAGAAAACAATTAACTATACTATACGTAAGGATTATAATGATGAAAAGATATTTACTACTAAGTTTTGTGTGTCTTTCTGCAGTTCCAACTTGTATGCAGGCACGTTCCGAAAAAAGTAAGAATGATGCCTTAGTTTCTGCTATAGAAAACGTAGAGGTGAAGCTTGTTGAAAAGTTACTAAAGCGCGAAGGTATTGCTGACAACGGGCGTAAGAAATTATTGTTAGAAGCGGCCGAAGATGCAGCTGAAAGGTCTGAAGAAAATATTTCTTTGTTAAGAAACGGTTGGGATTGTGCACGATTTGCTGGATGGACTGCATGGTCAGGCTTTGGAGCCTTTACTTGTCTTACGGGAACAGTACTAGCTTTAGCACCAGTGAAAGATAAGAATAAAAGAGAAATACCTTTTTTGGAAGATCAGACCCGCATGGGATTTTCAGTGTTGGGCGTTTTTGCGGCATTATGTACGGTCCCCGGTATCTATTATCTTAAAAAAGCCTGGAAATGTCCTCATGCATCGCGTCGCTTAGAGAGTGCTCGTATGATAGAGGATTTGATTAAGAAAGCACCTTTGTCTACTGAGAACAAAGATTTAAATATTCTATAAATGATTCTCTTTGATACATCCTGGTAAAAAGGTTTAGTTTTTGCTTTTAGGGAAAGTATTGAGATATAAATGAATAAGATTAAAAAAGTTGAACAAAACATTACACAGAGTTAAGGATTATAATGATGAAAAAATATATAGCACTAGGATTGTTGTCTGTTTTTACGATCGCTTCTTCAGTGCAGGCTGGTAAAAAAAATACGGTAGGTTCTACATTTGAAAGTGTTACATCGAACGTCGCGGAAAAATTTCACCTACTTGTTTCAACAGTGATGCCGTCGCGGTCTGAAAAACTTAAAAAAGATACGTTAATTTCTGCAGTTGAAGACACTAATGTCAAGCTCGTTGAAAAATTTCTCAAACGTGAAGGCATTGCCGATGAAAACAGTAAAAAGCTCCTTTTAGAAACGGCAGAAGATGTAGTTGAGCAGCGTGAAGAGAGCGTTTCATTGCTAAGAAGCGGATGGGATTGTGCGAGGTTTGCAGGATGGTCAACATGGATTGGTCTTGGATCCTTTATGTGTCTTGCGGGAACAGTATTCGCTGTAGTGCCACAAGAGGAGAGAAACGGAGAAGAGATACCTTTTTCGAAAGATATTGAGCGTAAAGCTGCTGTAGGGGTTGGACTGTTAGGAGCACTCTGTACGGTGCCTGGTCTTTATTATCTTATAAAGGCATGGAAATGTCCTACTGCATCAACTCGCTTAGAAAGCGCTCGCACCATAGAAAATTTAATTAAGAAAGCATCTTTATCTACTAAAGAAACTGATTTACAGTAAAATACAAACGATTATTATGTGTTAATTCGCTACCAAAACGTTTTGGTAGCGATTGTGTACAAAGTGTAGTAGATAAGAGGGGGATTTGAGAAGGCCCCAAAACGATTGAACACAGGTAAGGATTAGAATGATAAAAAAATATTTACTACTAAGTTTTGTGTCGCTTTGTATAGTTCCAGTAGGTATGCAGGCAAAACCTAATATGAATAGAAAGGCTTCCCTTGACGTGGCTATTGAAAACGTAGATGTGAAGCTTGTTGAAAAGTTTTTGAAACGCGAAGGCATTGTTGATGAAAATAACAAAAAGCTCCTAGTAGAAACAGCGCAAGATGTAGTGGATCAGTGCGAAGAACGCGTTTCTTTGTTAAAAAGTGGCTGGGATTGTGCGAGATTTGGATGGTGGTCAGCCTGGATTGGTTGTGGAACTGTGTTTTGTATTTCCGGATTAAGATATCGTGTTTTAAAATTTAATGATAAGGAAATTAAGAAAAAACTGGGATTTATTATTGCAGGGGGTGCAGTATGCACGGCTACAGGTCTTTACTATCTTTCACAGGCATGGAAATGCCCTACCGCATCATCTCGCCTAGAAAGCGCTCGCATCATAGAAAATTTAATTAAGAATGCTCCTTTATCTATCACAGCAACTGATTCACAGTAAGATATAAACGATTATTATGTGATAACGTGCTACAATAAGATTTTGTTTTTGATTGTGTGTAAACTGTAGATAGATAGATAAGAGCGGAACTTGAAAAGCCTTCCACATGATTAAAAACAGGTAAGGATTAGAATGATGAAAAAATATTTACTACTAAGTTTTGTGTCTCTTTGTATAGTTCCAGTATGTATGCAGGCAAAACCTGAGATGAATAGAAAAGCTACCTTTGATGTGGCTATTGAAAACGTCGATGTGAAACTCGTTGAAAAGTTATTGAAACGAGAAGGCATTGATGATGAAAATAGCAAAAAGCTCCTATTAGAAACAGCGGAAGATGTAGTGGCTCAGTGTGAAGAACGCGTTTCTTTGTTAAAAAGTGGCTGGGACTGTGCGAGGTTTGCATGGTGGTTAATGTGGATAGGTTGTGGAACTCGGGTTTGTGTTGGGGTATTAGATAGTTTTTTTAATAGTGGCAGGCTTAAAGGAATTGAAAAACCAGTTGGGTTTTTTACGGCAGGGGTCGGAGTGTGCACTGTTTCTGGTTTTTACTATCTTGTACAGGCATGGAAATGTCCTACTGCTTTACGCCGCTTAGAGAATGCTCGTACGATAGAGGATTTAATTAAGAATGCACCTTTATCTACTACCTAAACGATTCATAGTACTATCGTAAGGAACGGTTCTTGAGAAAAAAGTGACAGAGCTTTGTAGTACGAAAAATCATTTTTAATACATTAAAAAAAGAGTCGTAGCAAATTTAAAATTAGGTACATTGATTACCATGTCATACTCGAAAGAAATTATAATGCTTATAAAAACTGTCAGATTATTAACTCTTTTTTCTGCTTTTACACTTGCTGGAATACTACAAGCAGTTGATGAGAAAGATACTTTGAGTTTCCCTATTGAAAACGTTGATCTGAAGCTTACAAAGAAAGAACTACAGCGCGAAGAAATTGTTGACCAAAATCGCCAAAATTTACTTTTTAAAGCGGCGAAGAGTTCTGTAGAACACTGTAAAGAGAGGATTTCTCTCTTGAAAAGCGGTCGCGATTGTGCGAGATTTGCGTGGTGGACGTCATGGTCAGGCCTGGGAACTGGAGCCACTCTATGGATAGTAGGCAAAGCTTTGTCTCCCCTGATCAAAAGTAATGGTCGTGATACTAGCAAACATATTAAAGCTGCTGTTTTGTTTGGATCGATCGGGGCATTGTGTACAGCTCCTGGTGTTTTTTATCTTGCAAAAGCGTGGAAATGTCCTACTGCGTTACGGCGTTTTGAGGATGCATGTGCAATAGAAGCTTTACTTAAAAAGGCTTTTTTCTCAAGTGAAAGAGGCGATTCTCAGTAGTATAAAAAATTATTTCTCGATAAAAATGATGAGAATCGTATGCACACTACATAGCTCTCTACATAACGGGAGAGTAGTGTACGTAAAGTGTAATATCAAGAAAAATTACTTATATACGTATCAACCAGAGAGATGTATGTTAAAAAAAAATTATGAAAGCAACTCTTGTGTGTATGGTTGTCCTTTCGGTAGATCTCCAAGCTGTTCACGATAAAGATCCAGTGATTTTAGCTCTTCAAGACGTGGCTGTGAAGCTCGTTAAAAAGCTTGTGAAAAGCGGAAATTTTGATAAAAAGCGTAAAAAAGTATCATTAAAAGCTGCACAAGGTTTGGTTAGACAGTGTAAAAATCGCGTTATAGCGTTAGAAGTTGGCAGAGATTATGCATGGTCTACCTGGTTGAGCTTGGGAACTGTCGCTACTTTTCTTGGCATACATGGTACTTTATTGGTAAATAAAAATACTAGAACAAGAGATGCTTTATATTTGGCAGTAGGAGCTGTATCATTTACGCTCTCTTGGGCCTGTTATTTAAAACATCCTTTAGCTTTCAATCGCCTGGAAAATGCTTGTAAAATTGAAGATTTGATTAAAAATATTCCCTTGAGTGCTGTAAAAAATGGGGAAAAGAGTGAGGAATATGTAGTATAGTAATATTTTATCCAATAAGCATATCGGTAGAAGAGGCATTGGTAATTTCGGGGTTGTGCCTTTTGGTACCCGGTCTTTATAAAACTTTTCAAGCATAAAAATGTTCTCAAGCGCTTGAGCGTTTTAAGCCGTCTGAAATAACTGAAGGATATGGTTAAAAGTGCTCCTGTATGGAATGAGGATTCTCTTCTTAACTAGTAAAAATGCTAGAGGTTTTGTTGGAAAATAAGTATAACTATCTGATTTGTCAAAAGGCTTTTTGAGATGTATAGTTTGAAATAATGAGATGCAAAGCTATAAATGCAGGTAAAAGGTTTATAGTGCGTTTTTATAACTGTAAGGAATAATATGATACAAAAATCATTAAAATGTTATTTTTTAATTATCGCTACTGGTTGCTTGGGTATGAACCTTCGTTGTGATAATGCTTCTTTCATTGATGCGATTGAAAAAAGCGATGTAATAGCTGTTAAAAAGCTCTTAAGAAAAGAGGGTATTGCTGACCTCTCGTCTAAAAACCTTTTGTTAGAAAAGGCAGAAGCTGTTATGGATACGTATACTGCAGGTATTTCTTTATTAAAAAGCAGATGGGATCTGAGAGCTTTTGTTGCAGGTCTTGGACTTTGTGGTGCGGCCTGTTTTGGGTTTACTAATATAGGGGACATTGAACTATTAGGAAAGATAGTAAGACTGCCTATTTTGTTATTAGGTCTGTATGTTGCAAGAAATGCTTGGAAGTGTCCTGCTGCAGTGAGTTCTTGTGAAGATGCTCGCGAAATAAAGAATGCGATTAGCACTACAACAGTGCATAGCATAAACGCGTAATGAGCTGATGATGATTTTTAAAAACTTTTAAAGGTAGTCTCTTACCTATTTTTTAAAAAGTATGGAAATCAAAAAAGAGTTAAAGGATGTGGGTGAAAAGGACGGTTAATACTTTTGCTAGTAGAGAGTAGTGTGACCTTTTGCTTCGCCAAAATACTAGAATGTTAATTCCACCTACTTAAGGATTATTATGATGAAAAAATGTATGGCCCTCCTTTTAGGTGGTGCTCTTATCTCAGTGAACTGCTTGAAAGGCGATAGTTCTGTGGATATGCTTGTTCGGGCTATTCAAGATAAGGATAGAACAGCGGTTGAAAGATTGCTAAAAAGAAAAAATATCTTAGGCGAGCCTCAGAGAAACCGTGTATGTAAAGCGGCAGAAGGTGTTGTTGTAGACTGTGAAAATAGTGTTGTTTTATTAAAAAGCAGATGGGATGCTCTGAAATTTGGCTATGGTCTGACGCTCTCTACTGTTGGTACAGCGTTGTGTGGTCTCGGGGCCTTTGCCTTCGCCTTGACCTTTGAAGAAGGTTTTGAGTATGGTCGTGATCCTGATTGTGAAAACTCTGAAGAGCAGATAGCTGAAGTCTTGATAATCGCAGGCCTTTGCTTTTTAGTACCGGGTCTTTATTCAACCTTTAGTGCCTGGAAGTGTCCTCGAGCTCTTAACCGTCTTAAACAGGCTGAAGAAATAGAAGCTATGGTTAAAAATGCTCCACAGCTTAAAGAGCATACTATCTTGAGTTAAGTTCAGATGGCGGCATGCATATTGTTACAATGAAAGCTGAATAGTTCGCTTCTATAATTGTAACTGTATCTAAAAAAATAAGAGGTTTTAGAGGTAAAAGCCCGAGAGCTGTTGTATTACTTATTTTCCTGGGTTACAATAAATATGACAATTATTAATAGTTTAGTAGCGTATAGTGTGCGAAAAACTGAATGAAATTACCTATATAAATTATGAAATAAGGACTATTATGGTTAAAAAATATATGATGATGAGCTTACTTGTAGCTGCTTTTACCCCTCTTATGGTACAGTGCAAATTCAACAGTGAACTATTGCTTAGTAAAGTTGAACAAGGAGATCTTGGGAAATTAAAGTTTTATTTACGCGGAGAAAATGGTATTAATGCAGATCTCAAGGAATCTTTGAGTACGGCGGCTAAAAATGCCACCGAAAAAGCGTTTGATGCTATCTCATTTAGAGGAAGTTTCTCTGATAGCGCCTCATTTTTAGGCGGACTTTCTTTAGTAGGCTTGAGTCTCTTAAATTATCGAGCAATAAGTAAAGATAGTAAATCAGGGTTTTCCTATAAGGTGAAAGATACCCATCGGTATGGGTTTTATGTGATAGGGCTTCTAGGTCTTATTAAAGGGGTAAGCTTCGTGCAAAGAGGATGGAACTGCACAAACGCTCAAAAACGTCTTAAGAATGCGCAAGCTCTTGAGAGTTATATTAACGCTTTGCCTGTCGTTGAAGATGATATAAAATCAGAACAATAAGATAGTTTTTTAAGATTGATGTCACCTTGTAGATCTCTATGCTACAAGGTGATTTTTATGAAAATCTATGCAGTATACTGAAAAGTTTTGAGCACCTCATGACGGCGGATTTATAGTTTTTTGTTGAGGTAGTAGAATTTTTCTGTTTTTTTATTGAATTAATTGAGGCTTTTTCCGATCACCTGTAGTTTTAAAAAGCTCAAGGAAGTAGTAGAGGTTAGTTCTACACTTTCTTACAAAATAGTTATAGGGACGCGGTAAAATCTGAAAATTTAAATTTTTGTCGTGAGTTTTTGCTAAGGAAAAAGACTGATACAGTGTTTCTCCTTAAACCAGTAGACATGGTGATTGAAAATAAAATATAACCAAAAGAGCAGTAATCTCTGTATGTGTGAATCGAAAAGGTATTTAAAAATGAATGTATATAAAAAATTGGCATTGACTGCCATTATGTGTATGAGTGGGGTAGTGTATTCTTCAGAACTGACTGTCGCTACCGACACAAATGATTCTGTAAAAGCGGTAGAAGAGAGTGAGAATGCTTCCTCTGAATCAGGAATCGCCGGAACAATGGCAGCTATTGCTCTCTTTGCAATGGTACATGATAAGCTGAAGTATGATCGACTACTTAAACAACTCTGTAGGTATATTGAGCAAGGAGATCTTGAGAGGTTGACTTACTCTCTTAGTAATGTGCGTAAAAAAAAGGGGATTAGTAGAGAGATGAAAGAGACTTTGCTTTCGGTAGCTGTAAAGGCATGCGATAATGCAGATGAAAATATAACGCTTAGGGGAAGTATAACCGATTGCGCTAAACTCTTAGGGGGTTTTTCTTTAGTTGGAGGGACAGTAGCATATGCTCATTCTTTATGGAACAAAGATGCTACAACTTTAAGTCTTTCACAAAGAGTCACGTACCATCTTGTAGGTTTGTATAGCTTGTATAAAGGAGTAAGTTATATAGAAAAAGGATGGAACTGTGCTCATGCTCAAAAGTGTTGTAACAGAGCACACAAGATTGAGACGTTCATTAAAACGATGAGAATCGATGAAAAACAGGTTTAAAAAGAAGAATAAGATAGTGTATTAAAAAAGCATCGTTATACTTTGGAAAAAAGTACAACGGTGCTTTTTTATGTTTTTATGGTGTATCAAAAGAAATTGACTCAAGTAGGGTGGTAAGGGTAATAAAAAGAGTGCAAGTCACACTACCCCCTTTGAGAGTATTGTACATCACCGATTTTTCTTACTAAAACCGTTTATTCTATTGCTCAATCATAGTTGTATTCTAAAACCGTAGTGTACTATTTGGCATCTGGTACTCATCATTTCTACATCTTTGCTGATTTTATAGATAAAATGTAAGGGAGTATTTTCCTAAAAAAGGCAGATGTAAGGATCTTTCCTCTCCTCGTTAAAAAGTATTTCCCCCTTGTGTGTAAAATAGAGTTCTGTTATCAGCACGCACGTTTATCATACAAGCGCGCAGATTTTTTAGTGCTTCCTGTCTATAGATGATTTCTGACGTTGTATAAATACTTGGTGAGGAGCAACTCCTTCAATCGAGATGAAAGCTGTGAAGAGTAAGCATCAAAAAAGCATGAAAATAAGATGTAGTTTTTAATAGAATACTCTCTGAGGCCACTATTCGTGCTGCTCATATGAGGCCGAAGCACCACTACAATCAATAAACTTTTTATAGAAAAAAAAAGGTTTTTTCTATGTGCACCTCTGAAGCAAGCCTTTATTTTGAAATTCTAATAGTGATTATACCCAGGTAGGCAAACCCAGTAAGAGTCCGTTTTAATTATGATACTTACCATGGTATACTAAGTTTAAATTACTACAAGGCTGTTTAGAGGTGTCTCAAATAGCCTTGTTTAAAGCTTTTTAGCAGACTCTCTCTGTCCATTGTAGAGATATGGTTTAATTATTCTAAGAATATCTGTTTTAAGTGTAGAAATTATGTGGATACAAAAGTGCTTATAAAAAGAACCACCTTTTGATTTGTTGCTAAAAAAGTTTTATTATAGAACTATAATCAAAAATCTTAGCGTTGTAATCAAAAATTGAAAAAAGGTATTTTAATCATGGAAATAAATAAAAAGCTGGCATTGTGTGCCTTTGTTTGTATTTCTGGAGGACTCTTTGCTTCAGAACCTACGAGCGATGATCTTTTAACCCGAGCGGCTGAGTTTACGCAAGGCGTTAATGCTGAGCAAAAATTCAGAAATAGCCCGCTTGATGAACAGATTGCTGTTGAGATGGAACTCTTTGAAGCTCTTCAAGAATCAGAGTTGCCCGAAAATAGCTCTACAGTACTACAAGCTGGAATGGAAGTAGAATATGCACAAGATATTCAAAATGATGCGGATGTACTAATAAAAAAAATTAAGTGGCAAAAATACAGTTCTAGGTTCCGTTAAGCCCCCTCAAATAAGTTTTGGTAAATTGTTTCCTCCTCTTGAAATTGGACTATATAAGAAGGATCTAGTTCATTTATCTTTGACGGCTGCAGATTTAGCAGGAGATGTGTTACTCTATAAACATCTTACTAAAAGAAGAGTAGAGACTATTCTGGCTTCACTTAAAAAAGATTATAACGGTTGTATTCGTGCATTAGAACTAAGTCTGGCCGCTGAGAGAAAACATGAGCTTGCCCAAGGTGAAAAAGGTGGAGATGCCTATTTTATAAAAATGATAGCATGTGCTCCTTTAAAAATATATATATCTAAAAATCATTATTTAATGGGATCTTTACCTTTCAATAAAGCGGTTTTGATTCCTTTAGTAGCGCGTTGGGGATGGGAAAAGGTAAGTGCTCATCTTCGTGGCCGTCTTCTTGTGGATTTACCCTATGTAAAGACCGCAGCGCAAGGTATAGGTATCTTTGGAGGTGATGATCCTCAGATGGAAACCAACCGTTTATGGGCGTTAGGAAAAACGTTTGATAGTGCTTATGAATATGACAAAAAGGGTGATTTAAAACCTGTTAAAGGAGTTTCTCCTCTTTCGCTTTCCTACTGTGTATCACGTGTAAGTAACTTTTTTTATCCATCATCGGTAAGGTTAGGTGGTTCTTTAAAGAGCGGTTTACAGTTCTTGAATGATACAATTGGACTTTACATTCCTAAAGTTTGTTTTTCTAAAGAGGCTGATGTAGTATTTGATTTTTTGGGAATCGGATTTTCAGCACAAGCTTTCGATGCAAGTTTATCAGCAAAATGGCTTGAATATACGGTACAAGAGCGTTCCACTTTATTACTCTATCTTCGAGAATATAAGGAGCTTTTAGAGTCACCTCAGACTCCCCAAGAAAAACTTTTGAAAAGTGAACAGAAATTAAGAAATTTTGTTGAAAATGGGCATCAGGATACGTCTTGGTTTCCTATGAGTTTAGCTCAACAGTGGAAAAATTTTCGTTTCATGGGAGGTAGTACTCTTGGTAGGTATGCAACTACGTGGGTAGTTGGAGTCAGTATGATTAAAGGAGCACTAAATCTTAAGAAACTTTATAATTGGTATTTTGCATAATAAAAAAACGGTAAAAATAGAGTGTTAGTAGAGATGTATAGTAAAAGAACATATTTTTTACTGCTTTAAGTACCTAGTTGAACAAAGTTTATGAAAAATTTTGTTAGTAAACTGAGGGTTAAAATCAGAATGTGGAAAACAACCCTTTGAAATAAGCGTTCAAAGGTTACTGTGTAGTTGAAGAGAAAAGGCTGCATCGTAGAGTAGAAAGGTAGAGGTTTGATGAAGATTTGCATGTAAAGCCCTCGGGCAGATCAAGCAAAGAATAGATAAACGAAAATAATAATTAACAGTTGAAGGATTATAGTATGTTACATAGAACAGTAAAAAAGCGATTTACACTAGGACTTTTAGTTCTTCTGAGCGGCTCTTTTATCCAGGCGGGCGATAATTTTTGGCAGACCATGGGGGAAGCCGCGTTTGATATGGCCGGCCAGGTAGCAAAAAACGTGAAGCTACAAGAAGGTGTCGAGTTTATGGTAGATGGAACAAAAGCTTTTGTAAATGGATCGGTAGAGTTTGCAGATCGTAATATTAAGCGTTTGCAAGAGTATAATCTTGAAATGCAACGACAAAAAGATAAAGCTCATAATGATGAGATGGACCGGATTGATTCTCAGTTAAGAGATCGCGATATACCAGAGGAGTATAAAGCTGAACTTTTAAGACAGAAAGCTGCCTCTACAAAAGCGTATGAAGCCGAAAAGTTAGCAGGAATTAAAAAAAATGAAGAGTTAGCCGAGTTTGTTAAGAAACAAATGGATAAATCGAGTGACCTACTGTTTAATGCTGGAAAGGATTATTTGAAAGCGGGGCAGGAACTTAAAAAAGTGACTGCAATGGCGTATCAACAACGGAAAGCAGAAGAAGAGAAGGCCAAGGTTTATATGGATAGTATAGTTAAAAACCCCGGTTTTTTCATAGGGACGTTTGGAGCATGTGTTGCTCTGTACTATGGATTTAAGCATGGGATACAGTATGCGGATGATATGATACGTCTTCCTCAATTAGCTGAAGAAACATCCTTAATATCTGGACGTCAAAAGTTTGTTAATTGGGTAACCGGTGTTGAACCTCAAGAATCGGCGCTTTCTGATGTTATTCTTCATGAAACGGTAGCTGAACAGATTAATGAAATAGCTGAGTCTTTAGGCAATATCGTTAAAAACGGATCTATGTTACCAAATATTGTGTTATGGGGTCCTCCAGGATCTGGGAAGACGATGGTCGCAAAAAGATTAGCACGAAGCTCCGGTCTTGATTATATCTATTTTGCTGCATCTTCTCTAGATCAGTTTAGTACTGAAGAGGCTGTTAAAAATGTAGTGGAGCTTTTTGAATCTGCAAAGAAAAACAAGAAGAAGCTGATGATCATTATTGATGAAGCTGAAGTTGCTTTAGTAAAAAGATCACCAGAAACTCCAGAAAAAACCCGTAAAATCCTTACTCAGATATTAACGTATACCGGTACAGAAAGTCGTGATTATATGTTTGTTGCGATGACCAATAGACCTGAAGATCTTGATGAAGCGATATTAAGTCGTATCGATCATTCTCTTTATATCGGAAATCCAGAATATGAGCAAAGAAAAGCTCTTGTAGAAATGTACATCGATAAATATCTTGTTAAGGGTCAACATTTACAAAATAAACCAACAGGGTTATGGGACTATTTCTTTACAACTCCTGATCCAGTCGTAAAAGTCACTGTTGGAGAAGATGTTTTCTGCGATGAACATATAGAGTATCTTACCAAAATCCTTGATGGATTTAATGGTCGTGATATTTCTAAACTTGTTCTAGGGATGCTTAATGCAGCGTATGCAAAAGAAGATTGTACTCTTACCTGGACTATGGTGGAAAGATTAGTTAAAACCAAGATCATGGAAAAAACTGCTGGACAAAAAGGATTCATAAGAACCTAATACTCCGCAAACGTTGGTGTGATTACAAAGGGACCGTCTGTATGTACAGGCGGTCCCTTTCATTATGTAAAGTACCGCCTTATAAACAAAAAGGAAAATTTCTCTGTAATAAAGGTGTGCAAGTATGACAAGATTTTTTTATTAAAAAAACATCTTTTTAAGAAGAGAGGGTGTAGCTTTAGTAGGTTATTCGAAAAAATATTTTAAGGATAAAAAACAGAGAAAAAAACTTTTAGTGGAGAGATACCATGAGTCCCGCGCGTGCCGAGGGGCGCTTTAACCGATCGATCAATTTTTCAATTCATATATCCAGAGGTACACGAATTAGGCAATCAACGGAGGAGATCTAAAGGTAGGGAGGTGTAGGGAGAAAGATGCTCAGTAGGCAATGATTTAAAATAGAGTAGATGCCTTTCTTTGAATGGTAAATTCAATACAATAGATTCTCCGGAGATTCTCCGATTTAGTAATGCATCGTGTAGAATCTCAGTAAAATCCAATGCGTATATATCTGTTTTTGATGATTTCAACAAATATTATGCACTAGTTATTATCGTATAACTCCTCGGTAGGAGATATTATTGAGCTGCAGTAAGAATCTGGTAGGTTCTCTATAGAAACTGGTTACGCGGTAGAAAGTTTCTTGTGGCAAAGATGAAAAGTTCGCTTATACTTACAAGTTATTTCAGTGTGTATGGGATGTTTACAACAACGATAGTTTCTCTACGTAATGGATGGTTCAATTAGAAACTATTATTTTAATTACAGAACTTTTGACATTTACAGTACTACTCTGGTAAGGTATTTGACCGTAAGCACCTTGATAAAAAAGCCGGAGAGACTAATGAATAAATGTTTAAAGATATTGTTAACGTTAGATATTAAAGAGGGATTTTTACAGTCCTTTATTCAACATCATGCTCGTACGTATGATCTGGAAGGCATGGCGCAGCTTATGGGCCAGGATAAGTTGAAAATCGTGGTATGTGGTGAAAAAGAACAGGTAGACTCCTTTATCGATATACTCCATAAAGAATCGACAAATGCTGGTATTGCTGATATAGAAATAGAACCTTATATCAAAGATAAAGATTATCGCGGTGTTTTTCGAGTAATTGAATAAAAAATAATGCACGTAGTTGAGTTTTGTTGTATACTAAAGGCACGTAAAAAATAATAATTTTTTTCATGTGCTTAAATATGTTTACCTATAAAGTTGCCTGTATTTTTTTCTTTTCATTTGTATGTGCTGAATCTCCCAAAGATCCTCAAGTGCTTTCTAAAGTTACGCTTAAAGGTTCTTTGGTTGGGAAGGACCGTTTTCTGCATTCCTATTTTATTGAGCCGGGCGATCACTTTGATATTCAAAAACACCAGCATTCTCTTGAAAAAATAAAAGAAGAGCTTATCCAAGAAGGGTATCTTGCCCCCCATGTAACCGACCAACTGTACCCTCTTGCGGACGGAACGGCGATTAAAGTGGTTATTACGCTTGATCCTGGGTATCGTTATACCATCGACGCGGTTACTTTTACTGTTACTCCATCTGATATAGAAAAAGATCTTACTGCATATATTTCCAAAAGCTTAGTTCGAAGTTATTGTACACAAGAACTCCTACAATGGAGTGCGCACAGTATAAAAGAGTATGCACGTGCACGGGGTTACATCCAGCGAAAACTGGGTTATACTGCCACAAAAAACGATAAAAAAGGGACAGTTTCACTTGCTTTTCAGCTTGAGCTCGATGTTAAGAAACAGTATAGCTTTAAGGGAAATAGTTTTTACACGACAGAGCAGCTTACCACAGAGATCTTAAATTTTGATTTTAAAGGTATACCGGTTCCTTCATGCTTTCTTGTAGAAGACTTAGAGGCTTTCTATAAAAAAAGGGGATTTTTGCACGTAGTTGTTACGTGCCACGAAGAGGCAGATGCGTTTTCGTTTACTATTGTGGAAGGGCCCCGAGCGTTTATAACTGCTATTACTCTTACAGGGGATGAATCTACAATGAAAGCACTCCTTGTAAAGAGATGTAAGGCTTTGTATGGCATTTACGATGAAGATACGATCAAAAAAGTTTTACATGACTGTATTTCAGAACTTCACCTGCACGGTTATTGGGACGCGACGCTCATTAAAAAGGGAATAGCTCAGTATGATGAATATGGCTCCGAGTTGAGCCTCGTTCTTACATTAGGAGAACAACGCACCGTTCAAGATGTCCTAATTGCACCGTATCCGCACCTTGCTACTCAGAAACCATTTAGCTCCTATGTAAACCTATCTGAAGTCAGACCCTTAAGCAGTGAGTCTCTACGTAAGCAAAAAAGATATCTACAGGAGTATCTAAGGAATCAGGGATATTTATATACACCGGTAAACTATAGTATTACAGAGCGCGAAGGCAGAAAAGTTATTGAGTGGAGTATGGATCTTACTTCAGGACCAGTTCTTTTTGGTAAAACTACTATTGTGGGGCTTTCAAGAATGAAGCCGGAGGTGGTGTATAGAGAGTTACACTATAAAGAGGGCGATGTCTGGAATCAGCACGCTATCGAATACTCGTTACAAAGACTTAAAAGTTTAGGGCTCTTTGAAACGATCTCATTAGGTCCTGAGATTATAGGTGAGCAGGTTCAACCCCTTATTATGAAATGTTGTGAAGATGATCCTTTTGAGGTAAGGACCCGTTTTGGGTTCCAGCTTGTCAGTAAAAGTTTTACCCATCTTTCCTGGTCAACCTATAAAGTGGGTGGTTCTTTTTTATGGAAAAACCCTACAGGTAGTGCTGATAAAGTAGGGCTTGATCTCGATTTTACACGGTATACACGTATGGTTGCAGGTACGTATGAAGTACCATGGATTGGCCCTGTTCCAATACGTACTTTTTTTAAGGTGTATAGTGATCGTTTTGATCAGCCACTTCTTTCGCGGCCACACCAACGATTATATAAAGAGGCGCATGATGGAGCATCTGTTACCTTTTTTCATTCTCATCCTTGGTGTCAAAGTTTTGTAAGAGTGGGGCTTGAGAGTGCGAGAGTGTATGGCATATCAGAGCGGTTGGCACAGATAATACAGTTTGACTCTCACCTGGTTGATAAAAGAACTCCTTATCTGTATGGTGAATCTTCGATGACTGTCGAACATTTTGATAATAAAGGAGATCCTTCAAAGGGGTTTTATACATTACTTTCATTAAAAGCGATGGTGCCCGTAGGTATAAAAAAGGGTTGGTTCGTTCGTGCTTTTATGGAACAGTCATTTTTTTATCCCCTGTATCGATCGGTGATCGGTGCATTTCGGTGGCGGTGTGGTCATATATTTAATGCTCAGTTTTCTACTATTTTGCCGACCGAGCGTTTTTACTTGGGAGGGCCGACGTCGGTACGTGGCTATGAGAAGAATATGGTTCCCCCGTTGAATGA
>JACDFK010000009.1:0-17651 GCA_013815795.1 Candidatus Babelota bacterium
CAATAAAGCTCCTGTCTTAGGCCACGATGCCCATACTTATCTTGATACATTCGCAAAACCATTAATCGGTTCAGGGGGATATATTTCGAAGCTTTATTTATATAGCAATAATGAGATAATTCACGGTATGGGATCTATGATGGCAGGATTATGGGCTGCGAATCATATTTTAGATGCATGGGATACTTTGCAGGGAGAATTTTTTTTTGATAGATGTTTACAAGTTAAGCTACGTCATGTTGTCCAGTGTTTACGTTCTCTAGAGATGATTGGTAAAGTACTCTATGACCATCCTATCATAACGCTCTCGTCAGACGTTACCTTATATGGACTTGTACAAAAACTTAAAACCACTGAAGGATCTTTACAAGAACTTTTTGAGCTTCTGGAGAGTGATACCTTTAAAGGGGAGCCTTCTTTTTTTGTAAATTATGGAGTTCTTTTTCGTACGTATTGTCTACTACATGAGCATATAAAAGATTTAGAACCTCTTTTGTGCGTGCTTGGTGAGATTGATGTGTATATGTCTACTGCTCGATTATATAATGAGCATAAAGATAAACGGGTACAGTATACCTTTGCTCAGTATAAAGTAGGCTCTTATGAACCTGCTATTTCTTTAAAAGATCTCTGGAATCCCTTTATCGATGTTTCTTCTGTGGTGTCAAATTCAATTGAGCTTGGTAGGTCTCGGGGGGCACGCAATCTTATAATTACAGGACCCAACGAAGGGGGTAAGTCGACCTTTGTGAAATCTCTTGCGTTTTCACTTATACTGGCACAAAGTATCTGTATTGTTCCGGCACGTAAAGCTGTTATTACGCCCTTTTCCTATATTGCTACCTATTTAAATATTACTGATAATCATGGAAAGTCACTTTTTGAGGCACAAGTTGATCGTATTAAACAGATTCTTAACCATATTGATGCGATGAATAAGCATTCCTATAGTTTTGTAGTTGTAGATGAACTATTCAATGGTACGCAAGCACACATTGGTCAGGCAGCTTCGTATAGTGTTGCTGATTATTTGAGCAAAAAACCGGACGTGATATCTGTTTTTCCAACGCATTTTCAGCAGTTAACCTTATTGGAGGGAAACGGCTGTTCGGTTAATTATAAATTATCTGTACTAGTGGATGAAAATGGGGATCTCAGCTATCCATTTAAGGTTGAAAAGGGCTTCTCTGCAGAAAATACGGTACTTGCTATTTTACGTAATGAAGGGTTCCATAGTACGATAGTAGATCAGACAGCGAAATTAATAAAATAGAAAAAGGTATAATTTATAGAAGTTTTTTAGATGATTCTGAGATACAGTTATTATCTTTGCATTTGTGATAAATTTCTTGGGAAATCTCTGCAGCTTGAATAAGAAACTTTCATTATGAAGTACCTCTATTTATGTACCGTTACCAGGAAAGCATACTCTTTTTTACTCTAGAGAAATCTCTAGACAACATCATTCTACCTTTACTTCGATCGTACGTAAAAACATTTATTGGATTTTTATAGCACTTGATCATTTCTTATGCTCTGTATCATGCTGTAGTATATTTAGAAAACATTTTTCGTGGGGACTATTTTACCCTATCGATCTTTATCCAAAAAAATATCTATTTTCGCCCTTGTGGTGTTTTAGGGTTTTAAACTGGGTGCCTAATAATTATTTCCTGAAGATATTCTTTTTCTCTTATCTTGTTTTTCTTTGGTAAATTGTATGCACCTTCTAAGTTCATATAGAGACGATGTATTTCAGTTTATTATGTTAAGACCTGTATTTAAAGTATTAAGTATGTTTAATGTATTAAATCTGTTTGCGCTATTTAGGGTGTATAGTATTTATAAGTGTTATAGGCAAATACTATATTTGTATGTATTTAAGTTAAGTAGTACATAAGGGTATTTGTGGTTATGTATTCAATTAAGGTATTATGTAAAGATGAAAAATAGTTAAGAGAATCTAAAGTTTTAAAAGAACAAAAGTCTTCTTAGGAAAAAAAAGCTTTTTTAGGTAGAATTTTTTGTTTGCATGAGAAATGGAAGCGTTAATGTATTAAATGGATGCATTGTAGGTATTTGTAAAAATGGATGGAAATATTAACTGTTTTTACAAAATTATGGAATGTATACTTGTTCTTGTAGAAGATTTAGATTGAAGGAACGTCTATTAATCTGTAAAAGAAAGATACTATCTTGGTGCATAAAATGCATACATTTAATGCAATTGCTATATTTTCACCTTTAGAGGTAATAGTACTATAGGGGGTATAAGAGATAATTTTTTGGGCAGCATTATCGAAATAGAGGAACGTATTATTAAGTAAAACCTACATTAAGTAATTTTTGGGAAAAGCAGATGGTGATTTTAGGTAAGAGTTTTTTACAGAAAAGGGGTTTTATTAATGACGTAAATGGTTACTTTGTAGGTATTTATTGAAATGGATTGTCGATAGTAGTTGTTGTAAAAAGATAAAGTATAACACCCTTCCTTTGGTGAAAACTTAAGAATAAAAGAGCGTATTTATCTGTGGGTCAAATTGATATATTTTATTGCATTAAATGTATGTATTTTATGCAATGTTAGTATTTGTGATAATTTTAGCGTAATCATAAAAGAATCTTCTATAACTCAATCTACAAGGACTTTTACTATTCCATTAAAGTATAAAAAATTAATTTGAGGGGTGCTATTCTTTACTTTTTTTGTGAAGAGAAAATAGGACGTAATAAATGTATGTATTTAATATTTCTTAGAAAAGAAAGTAAGATTAAGGATTCTATAAGGATGTTTTTAATGATTTATATTCTTAAGTTTCTAAAAATTGTATGTACTAAGATCATCTTTTGTAAGCTTTGTGTAGAGTTTAATTACTATATCTCTCTATACTAATGCTATTGTATTAATTATATTAAATGTATGTATTTATGAAATTGATGTTTGTATGTATTCTCAATTACTAGCGTGCTTAGTAATTGATGTATTTGTAAATGTATGTATTACTGCTATAGAATCTATTTTCGTCATTACAGGAATTGGTGGTCGAATATACAAAGACAGTATTTAAAAAACAACTATGCAATGTTACTAGTGGCTTTATTTTTTAGAAAAGGCTGTGTATCTATTGTTTAATAGGTGGCTTTTTATCATAAATAACTGTTCTTTGAACAGTCATAAGGCTGACTAAGCACATTAACTATGAGTAAGTCTTGCTCGTTGTTGCTGTGCAGGAAGAGAGGTTTTATTCGGGTACGAATGTCGAAATAATCTTATCGAGTAGTTCGATAAACACCTTTTTTCCGTCAGCTGAAGAGTTAATAGATCTGGTTTTCCGTGTTGCGAGACCCACCTTTTTTACTGAGTAATAGATGGCCGGTTGTTATGAGCTAAAGCACGACAGTTCAACTTTAGGTCTACGCTGGCGAGTTTGCCAGAACTGCTTTTTTCAACAAGCTAAACCCAGGCAAATTTTTCTCTTAGGTCTTTAATAAAATCACTGCCTTCTGGTGGTTGCTCTTATTCTTCCTTGATTGTGGGATTGTTTTTAGAGAATGCTCTCTATGCGAAAAAAGTGGACACAAGTCTTGAAAAACCAGTGAATTATGAGCCTTTGTGCGGGGATTTTATTAGTGCTTCTATGGTTTTGTATTATATATATATTTGTCTGCTTAGCGGACATCTCTGTTTGCTTGCAGTGCAAATAGACCGTTTTTTATTATGAGAGACGCTAACGTGCTGTGAAATTTTTGCTTCTGGTAATGTGTGGCGAATGAAGAGTTTTTAGATATCTCTCTAGGTCGTTCATAATTGCAATAAATGTATGTATTTAATGAAATAATTTCATTAGCGCTTTTTAACTAAATGTATAACTTCGGCAAAACAGCATGCAGGTGATTTCCTTTTTTATCTTAGAGCCTGCTTCTTCTTTTAATAAATAAGATATATTTTTGTGCAGGCGAGCTTGCTTTTTATTGAGGAAAATCGTTCACCATACAGCAATTATTCCAGTTTAGTTAAGGTAGAGAATAGTTAGAAAATTAGCAAAGTGGTATAGAAAAAGGTGGTTTAGAAAGGAAGTAGTGCTTGAGGACTTCTGCTTAAGGAAAAGAAGCTTTTTCATTGAAGAAGGTACTTTGCAGCATCTATAAAGGATAACCATATGATTTGCATAAGGTTTTTTTCTTTGAAATAGGTAAATTTCGCGCTTTGTAGGTGCTTAAATACCTATAATGCATACATTTATGTTTTTGTGGGAATGTAATGTATTTTCCTATAGTTCAGTAATAGAGTTTTTTAAGTAGTGGCTGTTTTTTGCAGCTTTTAGGGTTAGGAAATAAAACTCTAAAATACTTTTTATAACAGTATAGAATAAAAAGTATTAATGTATCCATTTTGGCCATTAATGAAAAAAATGTTAATGGCCAAAAGGTCAGAGTTGTTGTTATTGCTGTATCCTCGTGGTACACTTGATTTTCATGAGTTTAGGAGGATATATGAGAAGAATTGCGATTATTAATCAAAAAGGCGGAAGTGGTAAAACTACCACCACAGTAAATTTAGCAGCTTCTTTAGCACAAAAAAAGAGAAGAGTTTTAGTAATTGATCTTGACCCTCAAGCTTCTACTTCACATTGGTTTGATAGAACCGCTATTGAAAAAGGACTTTTGAGTGTCTTTACGGAGAATATTCCTTTATCAACGATTATTTGTGAAACTGCTCAAAAGGGAATTAGTATTATACCTTCCTCCTCGTGGCTTATGGGGCTTGAGAAATCTCTTGCAACTGAGGTTGGTGCAGAAACGCTTTTAAAGCAAAAGCTCCTTGAGCTTGATCTCAGTCAGTGGGACTATATTCTTATAGATTGCCCTCCTGCATTAGGAATTTTAACTATTAATGCATTAACGGCTTGTGATGAGGTTATTGTTCCGGTCGAAGCGCGTATAATGGCTGTAAATGGCCTTGTTCAGTTGTTGCAAACGATTGACATTGTACGACACCGTTTAAATAATAATCTAAAAATATCGGGAATAGTACCTTGCAGAGTAGATTCTCGTACGCGCCATTCAAGGGAAGTGGTAGAAGAGCTAAAGAAAAATTTTAATGATTTAGTATATAAGACGTCTATTCGAGAGAATGTAAGGCTTTCTGAAGCTCCTTCTTTTTTTAAACCGATAAATGAATATGATCCTTCAAGTAACGGAGCAGTTGACTATAAAGCGCTTGCTACTGAAGTTATAAAACAGGAAAAAACGCTGTAATTAAGGACTATAATGAAACAAAAGACTATAGGAAGAAACCCTTTAGAAGAGTATCTTTCTTCCAATAAAGAGTTAAAAGAAGAAACTTCTGTTGAACAACCACAAATTCTTCCTTCCCCATCGGCACTTAAACAACGAGTAACACTGTATATCTCAGCCGACGTAATCGATCGGGTTAAAAACGCAGTGTATTGGGAACCGGGTCTTACTTTAGCGGCATTTGCCGAAGAGGCCTTGGCAAAAGCGCTCAATGAGCTAGAAGCAGAGCGAGGCAAGCCCTTTTCTCAAAGAAAAGAGCATAAACTGCGCGGAGGAAGACCTCTTAGTTAAACTCTATTTTGTAGTCATGAATTGCACATGTTTCCTTGCTCATAAAAACTATCTTGCATTTGTATGTTTTTTCCAAACGTAGAATGGTGTTGTACTCAATACTCGTAATATAGTTAAACGTTGCAGGGTGTAAACTTAAAGTAATAAATGAGGGGACTTTTTTACTTGCAAGTTCCTGTTTTAGTCCTCGTAAGATTGTGTAAGATTCGTTTGAAACCGATTTTACAAAGCCAAACCCGTTACATGAGTTGCATTGATGCATGAGTTGATTTATAAGCGTTTTTCCTGAACGCTTTCGTGTCATTTGAACAAGACCAAATTCTGAAACTTTCAGAACCACTGACTGAAACTTATCACGTTCTTTTAGTGTTTTCTCAAAGAACCGTGAAAGCTTTTGCTTGTTAGCACTACTTCCCATATCAATAAAATCGATAACGATAAGTCCGCCGATGTTACGCAATCTTAGCTGTCGTACAACCGCTTCTGCCGCTTCTAAATTAGTTTTAAGGATAGTCTCTTCAAGATTGTTTTTACCTATGTAGCGGCCCGTGTTAACATCGACTACGGTCATAGCTTCGGTGGTTTCAATAATGATTGAGCCTCCCGATTTTAAATACACTTTTCTTTGTAGCGCCTGTTCGATCTGATTTTCAATGTTGTATTTTTCAAAAAGGCTTGGAGGGCCTTGATAGAGCTGTATTTTATGTACATGCTCAGGGGCAATATTTTTAACAAATTTATAGAGAGTACTTTGGCTTTCACTGTTATCACTTATTACTGCTTCAACGTCATGGTCTAAATGATCACGGACGGCTTGCAGCGATAAATCGATATCTTCATAGATTTTTTCTTTAGGCTGCGCCTCGCTAAACTTTTTTGTAATCGTTTTCCAGGCCGCAATTAAATAATAAAGGTCTTGAAGAATCTCTTCAGCTCCCTGTTTTTCTGAGGGAGTTCTGATAATTGCTCCCATTCCTTGAGGGAGATTTTCAGTAAGAAGTTCCTTTAACCGTTGACGTTCTTCTTTTGATTCGATTTTTTTAGAAATTCCTATACGCCCAATATTAGGCATAAGGACTAAAAATCTACCGGGCAATGTAAAGCAGGTTGTAAGCTTGGCGCCTTTTTCTTTAACAGGTTCCTTGTTTACTTGAACAAGGATGTTTTCGCCTTCACTAATAATGTTACTGATATCTATTTGTTCACGACGAATAGTCTTTTGCGGAGCATTTTCTTCTACTTCTTCAAATTGATCGTGCATGCGCTGGACGGCGAGCTCTCGATCGATTTCTGAAATATGTAGAAATCCGGCCCGCTCTTGTCCTATATCCACAAAAGCGGTCTGTATTCCCGGTAAAATTTTTGTAACGACTCCTTTAAAAAAAGATCGTTCTAAGTTTTCTGTAGAATGGGCCCAAAAGTAGATGTTCTGTAGTTCATCATCTCGGGTAATGGCAACACGAGTTTGCCAAGGATTTTCGTTAATAAGAATTTTTTTATTCATGTTATTTTTTTATAATGAGTCTAGCTGAAAAAGGTCATAATTTTTTTTTAGTATAGCATATCTTTTTGTTGTAAAGTAATTTCGGTGGAAAAATTTTTTTTCGTATGATACATTGCTACTAATATTAGTGATCATTTTTTTAAATAACGGAGTTATTGGATGAATAAAAAGTGTGTTCTCTTATCTATTTTGTTATTGCTTGTTCCTTCATGTGGAAAAAATAAGTCCCATTATTCGACAACCGTACCTACGATTGTTCCTGTTAATGCGGAATCAAATTCCGAAAGAGCAGAGTTTGATGAGGAGTTAGGTGCTTTTATTGTGAAAGAAGATGAAAACAGGTTTAGTGCTTCTTCAGCTGCGCAGTTGCCTCAAGAAGAGGAAGAGCTGACGGTAGAAACATCCGAGCCAACAGGTGGTGATATTCATTCTGATAGTGCTCAATATGGTTTAAAGACTCTGTTCTTTGAGTTTAATAAGTACAGAATCGAAGATGTCCGTCCTGATCAGCGACCGGTTTTAGAGCATGATTTAAGAATTATTAAATCATTGGTTTCTAAAGGGTATAAAATTGGAATAGAGGGTCATGCGTGTGATTCAGCAGGTTCGACCGAATATAACATGATGCTCTCAGAAGACAGAGCGCGTTCAGTTGCAAACTATTTGAAGAGCAATGGGATTGCTGCCGATCTGCATGTAATTGGACATGGCTGTGCGCATCTTATTGTTCTATCCGGAACAATGGAGCAGCAAGCACCAAATCGTCGAGTTGAAATCTATGCGTACCCCTCTGGTAAATAAAAATTTATAGAAGATTTATAGAACTACGATAACATTTCTGATTGTGTAAGTATTGATTAAGAAACAATACTTACACAATCAGAAATGTTTTACGTTATTTAAGAAGAGTAAAAGATCTGCTTAGACTTTTTAAATTTTTAATGAATACTAAGGAGTTATTCGTTTTGGATAACTGTGGCGTTGTAGGTGTAAAATAATAGAATCTGAAGGTATTCCGCTTCTTATCTCATCAGACTGTATTATCGTAACAAAGGACGTTGATACTGTTGTTGTGGAATAAAAAGAAAGGATTTTATTGATAAAAAATAACTGATGTGGAGGTTTTTATAGATGAGTGAGAGCACAATACTCTATAAAAAGAAAATAAAATAACAGTAGTATCTAAAGGAGTAAGATATGTCTTTTTCAATACTAAAGAAACAATGTGTAGCAGGGCTTGTAGTGCTTGTATCCTGCCCTTTTTTGTCTGCAATGGAATTAAAATGTGTATGGTCTGAAGATATTTTTATAGATCACAGTGTGATCCGTCAATTAGAAGATAATTTTCAAGAGCAGAAAGCACTTGAGCAGTCTTTTAAAGAAGAACAAGCTTCGATTGAAGCTTTGATAAAAAATTCTAGTATTGGCGTTGAATTGACAGATGCGTTCTTACAAGGAAAGATAGATTCTACAGCTGCTTATGAGTACAAAAAACTTAAAATAGCTAAAAAAATCGAGAAATTACAAAAAAAAATACTTGATGAATTAGTAAATGTGTAAAAACTTTTCGTAGGATGAAGTGAAGCCGGTATTCTAAAATACTAGTAGTTAGAAAGTTTTTTAAAGATTTTAAAAAAATAAATCTGCTTAAAGTTGGTCTAGGTACTGGTAATATTTTTGGAGAATTTTAAGTAGAACTATAACAGTGGAAACAACTTCACGATAAAAAAATCAAGGAAATAGATCACCTGTTTTTTAATAAAGAGTAAAATAGTGTATGTAACCTACCATGAGTAGTGCATGCACTATTTTTTTAAGGTATTATAGCGTTTTATTGAGCACAAGCAGGCTTCGCTGTTTTTACTGTAATGAGTGGGTCACCATTAGAGCGCTGTCGTGTGTTAGAAGAGTTGTCGAAAGGGCTATAATAATCGGTTCTTACATAGTCTCTGCAGTCTATCAGTTTATCGTACTCGACTAGAGTGGCTCTTTTCTGAATCTGGTAGTGTAGTATTCGGATTGAGAAAAAATCGGTGGAAAGTCTCTGCATTTTTTTAGATATAAGAGTATACTGACAAGAGATACTGTATAAAGAGATGATATACGGGGATTTTTTTTAAAAGAATCTCAAAAGAATTTTAAACAAAGGATAGAGAGCATGAAGAGGTTTTTACAGGGGCTTCTTATGGTAAGTATAGTGATGGATCTTTCTGCTGTTCCTAGAGATCCTGTGCTGTGTGAAGTAACGAAAAAAATATCTCTTGGAAGCTATAAGCCTTCTGATCTTGTTTCATATAAGGAAATTATGGTTTCACGAAGGATTGTTCCCGATTTAAAAAAACTATTAGAAGCGGCCCATAAAGCCGGTTTAAAGTTGGAAGTAGTTTCCGGTTATAGAAGTTTTGAACGACAAGTTGTCCTCTTTGACTCCTATTGCGAGAAAGAGCGTAAAAAGAATCCTGCGCTTACAAAAAGCGAGGCAGAAGAGCAGGCTAACACCTATTCGGCTCGAGCAGGCCATTCGGAACATCAGTTAGGAACAGCTGTTGATATCTTATCAGCGGAAAATGGATATCAGTTTTCTTGCGATAAAACACTCAAATATGTGGGTTGGCTTGAAAAAAATGCACCACTTTATAATTTTAGGGTAAGCTATCCTGAAAATTCAACCGAATATCAGTATGAGCCGTGGCATGTACGGTGGTTTCCTAAAGGCTATTTGCCGACACAGAACTCCTTGAAGATTAAGTCTAAAGCTGCTTCATGAATAGATTTGCCTGTAAGCTCGCTCAGGGTAGTAAGAGCATCGTGTAGATGATAGGAAACGATTTCGTAATGTATAGGCTCTATTAAGAGTCCTAAAAGTGTTAGCATCTTTTGTTCTAGAGTGAGAAGAAGGGCGTAATGCCGCTTGTTTAGAAGAAAAGGTGATTCGAGTGTAGTAAAAAGTACTGAAATTTTTGCATCGATTTTTTCAGTGAGATCTTCCAGTGTATGTTTTTGTGTAATAGATACTCGCAAAGGACAATAGGTATGGAACGGGTGATGTTCCCATGTCGCTAGATCCTGTTTGCTTTGCACAAAAATAATTTTTTTTTCATAGTTTTTAAAGATATCTTGGTAAATTTCTTCTTCGTGATGAGTAAGGGCTCGACTACCATCAAAGACAAGTAAAATAACATCTGCTTTATGGGCTTCTTCAAAGGATCGTTTTATACCCTCTTGCTCTATAGTATCTTTCGTCTGTCTTAAGCCCGCCGTATCGACCAGCGTCCAGTAGTTTCCTTTTTGATAAAGTCCTGCTTCAATAACATCTCGTGTGGTTCCAGGAATATCGGTAACTATAGCTCTTCTTTGTTTTAAAAGAGCATTAAAGAGTGAAGATTTTCCTGCATTAACCGACCCTATAAGTGCGATCTTAATACCATGCTTAATCTGTTGTTGAGCATCAAATACTTCTTTGAGATGCGCTATTTTGGTAAGGATATTTTCTAAGGATATTCGTATGTCGGCTCCGAACTCTACCCCTTCATCTAAAAACTCAAAACTGACTTCACACCAGGCAATACCCTTTAATAGATCTTTTTCTAAAGCATCAATCCAGTGAGAGAAACTTCCTTCAAGTTGTGCAAGCGATTTTTTGAGCGCCATTTGAGTATGAGCAGAGATAAGTTCCTGAATAGCCTCCGCCTGGATGAGGTCTATCTTTTTTTGTAAAAATGCCCGCTTGGTAAATTCGCCTTCTTGAGCTAGTCGAACTCCTTTTTTTATTGCTTGTTCGATGAGAGCTTCGATAAGGAAGGGATTGTTGTGACAGGTAATCTCAATAGTATCTTGTCCAGTAAACGTTTTAGGGCCATCCATTACCAAAAACATTACTTGGTCAAGAACAGTTCCGGATTCATCTATAATTCGTCCAAAATGGATAGTATGAGAAGAGACATCTTTAATTTTTTTGCCCGATGCCAGAAGAGCGAAAGAATCAACGCATTGGCGAGCATTAGTTCCTGTTATTCTTAAAAGAGCTAGCGCTCCTTTTCCTTGAGGGGTGCATTGAGCAACTATAAGATCTTCATCAAAGCCGAGCATTAGGCACCAACAAGTACAATTTTATATCCTTTAAGAGGCCTTTTATACTGACGCTTAAGCATAGTGACAATAAGTGTCGATAAGCTTGAAAATAGATATTTTTCGCGTGTTTTATCATCATAAACATCTTTTTCAAAATGAATTTTTAAGAGAAAATGGTCGGGTTGTATAGTAAATGATAAAGGAGCAAGCCCAATAAGGTCAAATATTTCAGGAAGCCACTGTTTCACCGATGCTACCATATCATCGTTCCATACAGGACCAAGTTGCCGAGGCTCGGTTTCAACAGCTTTTTCAATAATGGGTTCTGATGTTTTTAAAACTGGTTGTTTTGCTGGAGTTTGTTGCTCTTTTACGGGTGCAGGTTTTACCACTTCAACTCGTTTAGGAGCAGGTGCTGTAACTGTTTTTTTTGGTGTAGTTGTAGGCTCAGGTTGTGGTTGATGTTCAGTGAAAAAAATACCGATTTTTGCCGGACGAATTGTCATGCCAATAAAATTCTTTTGAACTTCTTCGAAAACTTTTATGGTAAATTCTTTTGGTTGACCGGCGTTTATCCATCCCTTTTCGATAGCTTTCATTATAGAAGAAGCTTCTTCCATGATCGATTTCATAGGTTCCTTTGTTCATGCATAAAATTGTATAATCTCGAAAGGACGATTTGATCTGTTTTTTGGAGCGGGAAACGGGATTCGAACCCGCGACCTTTGCCTTGGCAAGGCAACGCTCTACCAGCTGAGCTATTCCCGCATCCTGTATATCCAAAGTATCAAAACCCACGCTCCTTGTCAATGAAAAGCTACTGTTAATAGTATAAGAAATAGACAATTATTAAGGGGTTGAGTACACTTTAATAAACAAGGTTTCGCTTTATTCTAATAAAGAACTGTTCGTTCGTCAAATTGTATAGAATCTAAAAAACAGGTGTGTCATTATTGAGGGTACAATGATTTCATGGCTTCATGGGACCGTTATTGAAAGCAGTGCGTATGCTCTTACAGTAGATGTTCGAGGGGTTGGATATTCTGTTACGGTGGTAGATTATCGCTTGTATTCTCCTGGTAGCACCATTACTCTTTATATCTACTTTCATTGGAATCAAGAACAAGGCCCTCATCTCTATGGTTTTAATGATCTCTTTTCGAAAGATATTTTCGTAGCAATTATTAGCTGTTCAGGATGTGGGCCTAAAATCGGGCTTGCTATTCTTTCTCATATGAAACCTCAAGAGTTTGTGCAGGCACTTATTATGGCAGACGTAAAAGCGTTAAGTAAAGTTAATGGTATTGGTCAAAAGAAGGCAGAGCTAATTATTATGCATTTAAAGGATAAAATTGCACGTTTTACTCCTCAGGTAGGAGTAGAAGAGCATCTTTCTTTAAAAAAGCTTACTCAAGTGCAAGGGGCGCTTGAGGCACTTCACTATAAACAAAGCGAAATTTCAGGGGCTCTAGAATATGTACATACCAACTCAGATATTGAAGGAAGTTCATTTGATGAGCTTTTACGAAAGGCTCTTTCGTTTCTTGCAAAGCGGCTGTCGAAAAAATAGCCATTGAGCGGTACTATTCGTTTCGAATGTCTTTTTTAGGCTGCTTATGTTGTGAAAAGCGTAGAGGTATACAGAACTAAATCTGCTACTACTACTACTACTACTACTACTCATTTTTTATTCGGGTCGAATGCAAATCTAGCTTCTCCTTTTATTTTGTTTTTACAAAGTCGGGCTTGCTTTGCTTATCTTTCTCTTTACTAGATACGCATGATATATGTTGAAACTAGCTCCTCGAATACAGATAGATTGTTAAGGAGTAGGTATAATAACGAAAAAACATTCTTGAGAAAAATAATCTTAAGAAGAACTTTTTTTGAGACTTTACCCTTAAGAGATTGTAGTCTGCAGTAGTAAACGAAGATTAGCGATAGTTAAAAAATAGTATAGAAAGTTCTCGACAGGGGTATGAAAAATAGTGTAATTTCGTCAAAGAAGAACATATGGTGCAGGTTAAGTTGTTTACTTTTTGAAAAAAAAGAGTATAATAAAAATTATAACTTTTTAAATAGGGGATTTTTATGAGAGTATTACGGGTTGTTACAGCCTCATTCCTCTGGTTAATAATATGTGCAACTTTTTATGCAGACGCAAGTCAGTTTGTACCGGTCTTTTTACGAGCAGTAAAAAATACCAGTTCATCCCAGTGTACTATAGAAAAAAATATAGTGCCTTCTCGAGAAACTCTTCAATTTTCACAGCCGCTTTCTATTCCTTTTATATCAATTAGGAACTATCTTAAGGAATATACAGCTGATAGGCCCTATGTTCCTAAGCAAGCCCTTAAAATAGATACAGGACTTGGACGTTTTCGCGTATGGGCAAGTGAAACAGGAGTTATGTATGCACCTGATATAAAACAAGAACATTTTTCTTCAGATACATGGGAAGCAGAAAAGATCTGTGGCAATACCAAAGTTGAGCATGAAAGTAAAAGCAGATGTTTATTGATTATGGTTTTGAAAGTGCTTAAAAACAGACTGAAAATTACACTGGAACCCGTTTAATATCAGGTCTACTGTATGTACCTTTAGTATGAGACATTCAAAAACTTTTTAATTGTTGTAAAATGTCGATCTAAACTGTAGAAAATATTTCTCGTATTTAATGCTTCACTTCTTAGATTTTTCGCTAAACTTTCTCAGGGTAAACTAATCACGAAAAAGAGCCTAAACCCACATACTAGTGGGCTTGGGCCTTCTCTCTTTTATAATTGTCACTCTTAAGACTTTGAACCCTTTAAAAACTTAACGCTTTCTGCGGTATTTTTTAAAGAATAAGAATCATATCTATGATAATGCTTCATACACGATTATTTATGATATAAATATGTTTGATATATTGGTACCATTGACATCTTTAAGATAGAGACCTCGGGCTTGCGTGATCGCTGGGCAGCCAGATCCTTCATTAACAGTCAAGTTGAACGAACAGTTAACTATAGTAAGGTCGTCAATTGCTTCTAAAGAAATACCTCCCACAAAGTAAGGGACTTTTGCAGGATTTTTAAGGGCATCTTCTTGGTTTGCTATAGAATCTAAAACAATTGAGTCAAAAGCGAGATCCGAGCATCCTGAAAGAACATGAACGCCCAGTGTTCCAAACCCTGTAATTTTGCCATCTCTGATAGTTATTCTTTTTTGATTTGTACCAACGGTTATTCCATTTGTGAAAGGTTGAGCGTTGGTCTGAGAAATAGAAAAGTTATTTAAAGAAAACGTAACGTTACTCGAGTTAATGTAAATAGCACTAAGTGAAGATTCCGATGGAGCAAAGTTTATATCTTCAGCGAGGCAGTAGATGCCTGGCTCTGTAATGGTAAAGCCGGTGGTGCCGATATCTGCTTGAGTGATAAAGTTGTTGCACGTAATGGACGCTTGAGCGACTCCTAGAGAACCTATTAATGTCAGTAATAATGAGAAATAGCGATTTACTCTCTTCATAAAAACTCCCTTCTTGAAAATATATGGTAAGAGGTTGTTCTTGCCTCTATCTAGTTTTAGTGTAAATAAGCCAATTTGACTAAATCAATATTTTTTATATATAATCTAATTACAAAAATACTTATTGCTGCTATTTTTTATGTAAGTTACTCCTTGAAAAACATTCTTAAGCGTTCTAAGTGCTGATAGAGTCATTATATAGAATGTTTATAAGGCGTAGTTTTATCCTTGAATAAGTTCATCGAATATAAAGTATGGCTTAAAACAGTCGTATGTATCCTTTTAATGATCAGAAATAATCCAATAGAAGGTTTATGGGTGAGAATGAACAAAATTATATGCATGAGACTTTTGAGGCTGATGCTGTGTATGGTAAACAAGTAGGTGTACTATATTTATAGTACACCTACGTAATAGGCAATAACTTTACTGCTTAAAAATAGGAAAATGTATCTCTTCTAAAAAGATTCAAGCGATGTATCATCGGCATGTATAAACTTTGCAGATAAAGTAGGAGAAATCGATTGAGGAGGTAGAGAGTGTTCTTCATATCCGAGCTCAATAATCATATCAATGAAGTCCATCGGACTTATTCCATTTTCTGCTGCTTGATGGAAAATGCAGGTAGCAGGGGTGAGTGCCGGCAGAGTATTTATCTCTAAAATTATTAATTTTTCATCAGAGTCTGTTTTTTGGTAAAAGCAATCGATGCGTGCGTAGCCTTTACAGTTAAGCGCCTTATACACATTTTCTACCGTTTTCATAACAAAATTAAGGCTTTCCTGAACGAGCGGAGCGGGTGTTTGATTCTCACCTGCTCCCGGTAGAAATTTTTCTTCTAATGTTAAAATGTCGTTTAAAGCTATGGATTGGCTGGGAGGAAGTGCTTGAGCATAGGTATTTCCTATAACGCCCACCGTAAGTTCCATTCCTTTGATGCACTTTTCAATAAGGGCATACTCTTTTCCTTGAGTAAATATTTCAGTGATTGCTGCAATCAGCTCTTCTTTTGAATCCACTTTGCTCACTAAAACACTACATCCATCATCATGAGGTTTCACAATAAGGGGAAATGATAGTTTACTCGTAACTGTTTGTATTTCACTTTCCAAAGAACTGTTCCATGCTTTTTTCGAAAGTAAGTAGTTATCAGGAACATCAAACCCTTGGCTTCTTAAAAAGTTGGCAGTTTTGTATTTGTCCATGCATAAAGCGCTTGTCAACACTGATGAACCATTGTAGGGGATGTTGAGCATTTCCAAAGCCCCTTGTACACACCCATTTTCACCTTCACCTCCATGCAGGGCATTAAAAGCAAAATCGATGAGCTTTGGAAGATCATTCCATGTGCGCTTCATTGAAGGAGTTAATCCAAGAGTAATTTCTTGTGTTGAGTTTCTAACAAGAAGTGTATGATCGATTTCATACAGTTCAAGATTATCATCTAGAAAAAGAGCTACCGTTTCATATTTATACTGAGAAAGTTTGTAGATAACATTTCTTCCAGACTCTAAGGATGTTTCCTTTTCGTGAGACCGACCTCCCAGTATGACACCAATCTTTTTTTTACTCTGTTGTGTCATTGAAAACCCTTTATCGTGGACTGTGTTCTGAGTATCAAGCATAGTGTAATATGCTAATTCGGTTTTAATAAGATGATTAATAAGCTCTGAATGGCTCATGTTAATTTCTGCTGCTTGTCTAAACAAAAAGCTTGAGGGTCCCATTCCGCTTAGGGAATTAGGATCGATTATAACGATGCTTCCATCTTTTTTTACAAATCCATCGATGCGCGAGATATTTTTAATAGCTAAAATTTCTGTTACTCGAATACACGTTTCTTGGATTTTGTGAAGGAGTTCTAGAGAACAGCGAGCGGGAGTAAATTTAGAAGCTCGACCTGGCATATATTTTTGTTCGTAATCAAAAAAGTGGGTTCCCGGTTCAGGAACAATTTCTGTAGGAGGAAGACTTTTGTATTCTCCTGTTACATAATCGGTAATAGTGATACAAGAAAACTCCATCCCAACAATATATTCTTCAATAATAATATTTTGAAGCTTAGAGCCCCCTATGCAGGCAGCTTTTATGCTTTCTACTAAGAGATCTTTAGCGTCAAAAACGATGCTTATACCGAGGCTTGAGCCCTCCTTGCAGGGTTTTACTACATAGGGTGAGGCAAGCTTCTGTTGCGTAAGACGCTCAAGAAGAAGATGAGATTTCTCCTGATACACTAGTAGTTCATGGGGCTGCACGGTAATACCTGCAGGAGTATGTATGCCCTCGCTTCTTAAAAACTCCTTTTGAATAGATTTGTCCATCGACAAGGCGCTTGCAAAGACTTTAGACCCCAGATAAGGGATCTTTAATAGCTCTAAAAAGCCCTGTAAGGTTCCATCTTCTGCAAATTGTCCATGAAGAGCTATATATATAAAATCGGTCAGCTCTTTAAGGTTATCCCACGTTATTTTTTCTGCTTCTGTATCAAGGCGATGTTCAAAATCACTCGTTTTTCCTCTATGTAAAAAACGTAGAGGGAGAATATAAAGAGCACCGTTTGATCGTTGATAGAGGGGGATAATGGTATAACAAAAGCTATCCAAATGGTCGCAAATGGTACGTCCAGAATTAAAAGAAACTTCTCTTTCTGATCCTTTGCCTCCCATTAAAACGCCAACGCGTAGGCTGCTCATAGATCTCCTTAAAGGTGGGCCAGTTTTATAGTTGTGTAGTTGCTCGTAGTTTGCCTTATTGATACTATTTTTATTATTAGTGTAACAGACTCTTTCGGTGCGTCAAAAAGCCTTGTGAAAATATGCCCTTTTTTATACAGTATATGAAATTTTTTTGTAAGGGCAGTGGGCATTTTTAAACGCACGATGACGTTAGTAGTTTACGAGTAAAATGATGCTTTTTTAGAGAGAAGGTTAATTAAGCTTTCTGCTATAGTGGAAGATGAGAAATGGTGTTACTC
>JACDFK010000009.1:17661-32033 GCA_013815795.1 Candidatus Babelota bacterium
AAGTGAATGCTTAAAAGAATACAAAGTGCAGAGCAATAAAAGTGCTGAACAAGAATTGAAATGGGACATATGGATCATTATAAAAGTAACCTTATATGGATAGATTTGGAAATGACAGGCTTGAATCCGGAAAGAGATACTATTTTAGAGATAGCAACGACTATAACTACTAATGAACTTGACATTATTGCCGAAGGTCCCAGTTTTATCATTCATCAGAGCGAGGAAATTTTGGCATTGATGGATGAGTGGAATAGTACTCATCATGGAAAATCTGGGCTTACACAAGCGGTTCGTGATTCTCTGGTGACGATGCAAGAGGCTGAACAGCAGACCCTGGAGTTTATTATGCTTCACGCCCAAAAGCGCTTATCTCCCTTATGTGGTAACTCGGTATGGCAAGATGGAATATTTTTAAAAAAATATATGCCTCGTATTACCGATTTCTTACATTATCGAATAATAGATGTTAGTTCGATAAAGGAAGTAGCAAAACGATGGTATTCTACGAGTCCCTATGTGAATTTTACGAAGGCTGAAAATCATCGAGCACAGGAAGATATTAAGCAGTCGATCGAAGAACTGAAGCATTATCGCACGTTCTTTTTTTCAGCTCAGTCGTAAACGTGGTTCTTATTTTTGTCGCTTTTGGCCTTTTGGCGAGCGCTATTGTTACTAATAAGATTCTTTTATACGCTTTATCGCCAGAGCTCCTAGTAGGTGTTCGTATGATAGTGGCATCTTTTTTTTTACTACTTTATTCATACTTTCAGCCACAGCACCGCATTTCTATCGCTCTTTTTAAGCGATATTTTTCTTTGTTGTGCATTATTGCTCTCTTTACCACTTTCTTTCCCTCAAATTTGAAGGCATATGCACTAGCACATATGCCCTCTTCTAAGATGGCCTTTTTTGGGACTCTCGATCCTTTTGTGGCTGCTCTGGGTTCGTATGTACTTTATAATGAGCGTCTTTCAATTCAAAAATGGCTAGGTCTCGGTATCGGTTTTCTAGGTATGCTTGTTCTTATTTTCACGAGCTCTCCTCTTGAGCAGTCTTTACGGGCTTTTTCTGTTATATCGTATCCTGAGATTGCTGCTTTTTTTGCTATTGTGATTAGCCGATTTGGCTGGATTCTTGCTCAAGATCTTCTTAAAAAAAATATTGTAGGGCCCGTGCAGATTAATATTTTGACCATGTTTATGGGAGGACTACTTTCTCTTGTAGTAGCTTTTCAAAGAGCTCAAACTACTGTTATTCCGTTGACCCACGCTCCTCTTACTATTTTAACAACCCCGCCATTAAGCTTAATAAGTCCCTTTAATCAGCTTATTGGTTTTTTACTCTACACTATTATTATGGGGAATATGTTGGGCTATACTTTATATGCGAAGGTTCTTAAGCATTACAGCGCTACATTTATTGCTCTTTCGGGTTTTTCGATTCCTCTTATGGTGCATCTGTTGGGATGGCTTTTTTTAGGGGAGCAACTTTCTTTTGTTTTCTTCTGCGCCTGTGGCATTACTTTTAGTGGGTTACTTCTTTTCTTTTTCGATGAAAGAAGTTCTAATATTAAATCTTTACAATAAGCAGCTCCTTATTGTACTCTTTTAAGAGAACGAAAAACTTCTGGGGGAAGAAAAAAATGAAGAGAGTATTACTAATATCCTTGGTGCTTATAGGTGGACTACAGGCAGAAGAGCATTATGCTTCACGAGGGGCTCTTACTGAAGCTCTTTTTATTATTCAAAATAAGCATAATGATCTTTTTGAATACATTATGCATTTAAAGAAAACCTTGACTCATTATTTGCTTCTGCATAAGGAAAGAGATAATAAGGGGCATCTTACGAAAGAAACGTCACGTCCTGACTGTTCTTTTGAGGGAAATGTTCTTTCGTCATCCATTAAGGAGTTAGAAGAACTTTTATTGCTTCTTACTCACGCGATTAATGATCTTTCAAAACAAGAACCGCTTAAAGAGGTTTTTGTAAAACAGCAGGTTTCGCGAGCGTTTTTAATAAAGCAAAAAATAGATATTGAAACAGTTATGATCGATCAGATGATCAAGGAACGACGTGAAATAGCTCTCATAAAAAAAGCTGAAACAACGCTAGAATTGTCATTAAAAAAGAGTAGTTCGCTTAAAAAATTATCATCACCTTCGGCGCGTATTCAACGTACTTTACGAATTTTAGAAAGAGATATATTTTTCCTAAAAAAAACGATTACCCGATTGCGTAATGCTTCTATTAAAAACAGAAAAACAGCTGAAGAGCTACGAAATGCACTTCAGGATATTAATAAAGAGCTCTATAAGAACAGTAATGAAAAGAGCGCAACTGTTTTTCCTCAAGACTGCTTTTAGTCAATCTGTATCAGGGATAGCAAGCTACACGGTAAGAAATACAAAACTACTATTTTAAGATTCTTTACAAGAAATTTTTCTAAAATTAAGCGAAAAAAGAAATCTTAAAATATATAGTTTATCTCTTCTGTAAAAAGGTATTGCTCATTGTTTTCTTACCTATTTTAATAAAGAATTATTACAAAAAAATCGGTTATCTTCTAATAAATGAATTAGCTATGCCCTATAAGAGTAGTGTGGTGTAAAGGGGTAGATAATTTAAAGAATTTTATACAGATCTCTTTTTTAATGGTTTTCTTTACTGCTTAGAAATCATGCGAGTATCCCCTTATAAATTTTTAAGCGGCTTTCAAAAAGGCTCGACTGAATTTATATTAGATTGTAAGTTCTCTAAAATTCTAAAGTTGAGCGATCGTTAAAACTTTCAAAGCTCTCTACACAGTTCAATAAGAATTCATACAGAGATATTAAAAAAATCTTCGGATAACGTAAAGCGTGATGTGCATAAAAATAAAACTATACGCACTCTACTCAGTGCTATGATTTAGAAGGCTATTAGAGCTAATAGTCTTTACAGTCTAGTACCTCTATTAAATTACTTAAGAAACAGTTCAGAGCTTCTTATGCTGGAATATCTTCGAGTAATCAGAGAGAGAAAACTTATGAACGTTTTTATCGTATCGCACAAAGCCATCTTTATTTTGTAAATATAAAAGCGGTTTAGGAACGTTAAAAGGAGTTTTTTAGAGTTACCCAGCGTCGACCCCGCCCATCGGTATGTCTACCTTACTGTCAAAGAAGCAACTGTCATTAAAAAATATCGAGAATCGCTTTCTTTCAGGATTTTCACAGTGTGAAATAGAGTAGCATAACCACAATGACTCATGGAATTTCTGTATAGAATAAGGTCGATAGTAGGAAGAGGATCTCCAATAACATTCATATGCTTAAGCAGTCTCTTTTTATTGGCATTAGAGGTTTGTGTTTTTTCAATTAAAGGTTTAACGATATCTACGCCTCTGTAAAAACAGGAATTTTAAGTAGCGTTACTTAACCAGTTAAATGTGTCGTATAGGGCGTCAAGAAGTGAAGTAATACACTAGTATTTTATAAGTATGTGCCAGTTTTACTTTATAGGCTCTGCTGCTTTTATGCTTCAACCACCATCCGATATTGATTGTTTATTTTCTTGATCTTCTTTTCAAAGATAATAGTAAAAATTTTTGTCGAGACTTGTTTGAATAGTAGAGGGATGTGTGTTTGCAAACATAGTAAAAATGTTTAATAAAGAAATACTTACGCATTTTATTAGTTAATTTCTCTTAAGGTACCTTTCAGGTATGGTTAGTAAACTACCATCCACTAAAGTGGGTGGCTTATAGTAAGCTACGCTAGGGCAGCTTCCATATTCGGGTGATTTACTGCACCCGTTGCACCATCGGCAGATGCTGCAATCCTACTGATATTTAGACTTGCGTTCAAGTCGCTGTGTCGTTGGATTCCACATACTTTACATACAAAGCGATGTTTAACTCGTATTGACAGTTCTTTACACAAGGCACATGTTTTACTGGTATAAGCAGGATTAACAAACACAACCTTCAGTCCTACTGCTTGAGCTTTATACACAATAAATCTCTGTAATTGAGCCCACGCCCAGCCATGTAAGCGGTATCGTACGCGCTTAGTAGCTTTAATGCGGTCACGAATGTTGGTCAGATTTTCTAGTGCTATAACAAAGCATCCGCTATTCAGTGCTTCTTGTACGATTGCTTTGCTAAGTGAGTGATTGGTGTGCTTGATGTGACGCGCTTCTTTGTCTGAGGTTTTCTTGAGCTTTCGCTGTGAGCTCTTGGTACCTTTGCGTTGCAAACGCTTGCGCTGTGCTACTGCACAATCTCGCTTATGCCTTAGCTGCCTACCTCCATAGAGTTTTCTTAAATAGGTAGCTGCTACTACATTCTCGCCAAGATCTACTCCTAATACTTTGTCCGATGACGGACTAAGTGGTACATCGGGTATATCAAAAACAAGATTGAAGAACCATTTTTTATTTCTATAGATTAGTTGTGCTTTCTTAGGAGTCCCTATGCGTAAGTATTCCTTTTGAGGCTTTCCTAGAGCCATAGGCAGTACAATACGCCTAGAAAGCGTACACAAAGAAAGAGCTCCATCTTTAAAGCTATACGTCCTTTTGTCATAATGGACACGGGAAGTAGGTTTAAATCTGCTTACAGGAAGTTCTTTAGCTTTTTTGGATTTCATTGATTTAAAGGCATTACATACAGCCTTGAGTGCGTTACATACCATCTGAGAGCCAAGGTTAGTTGTTGCACGAATAGGGTAATAGGCAAGACGATGGAGTTTAACATGATTCCCACAGTTATTCTTATGAGCAAGAAGAACAATAGTGTTGCATACACGTGCAGATTCCCTTTGCACTGCATTCAAAAGTGCACTTTCTTGAGCTGTTGTGACTAATTTTATTGAAGCAGTCCGTTTTTGCATTATAACTTTTCTGCATATTTAGTAGACTACAGTGTAGCGAAAGGGTCTGGTTTAAAGAGTCTTTATCCCGTCGATTAGAACTGATTTATAGCTACTTCTTCCGGGGGGCTTCGAGTCTACACCCGGTGGAGAAGGGGATGAAAATATGCTATACTTGTAAAAAACTTGGAATGGAGATACTAAATCATGGTAGAGCAACATACTGGAATTGTGTTAAGAGCACCCTCTCCTTCTAGAAACACGGTTATTATTTTTGATGAACATTACGGAAAAATAGAAGGATTAGTCTTTCTTGAAAAACACGGGTCATCTTTGTGTCATGGAGCACTACTTTCCTATTTTCCGAAAAAGAGGGGCAGTAAATATGCTCTTGAAAATTGGAATCTTCTTGATATGCCTCTGTATTGGGCTCAGCATGATTTTCTTTTTTTTCATCATATTCTTGAGCTCTGTGACTTTTTTTTGCAATGGGATGAGCCATCGCCGGAAATCTTTAGGTTGGTACACGTTTTGTACTCAAATCCTTTGGCTCTTGAAGAAAGAAGTGCTCAAAAATCGTTCTTGTACTATCTTTTTAAGAGTTTTGGAATGTATCCCGACCTTGAAAGCAGTACTTTGGGAAGGTGGTTTCGTGCCTGTATAAATACTCATCCTCGGGCAGAATCCTTAAATACAGTGGGTTTTTTAACAGTATTGGATCGTTATGAAGATCTTTCTTAATATAGCACTAATTTCTTTTTTCTTGTCTGCTAGCTCTATAACTGCTTTGGGACCCTTTGGATTTCTCGTTGAAAAGGATCGAGAGACTCCGTTAACGTTTAGTAAACAGGTCGAAAAAAACATTGAAGAGCTTGAAAAACGAAAAAACGAATCAGATGATTTGCAAAATGATTATAAAACTGCTTTAGATGGCGTTCAAAAGAATGCGCTTCTCTACAAGGACAGACTGCGTAAGGTGCGTGGTGTTGAGTGGGAATACACTAACACCTTAGTAACACTTGTTAATAAGACAGTCCAGGTTTTAAATGAGATTATGCAAGTATATCAAGAGTATAAGAAAGTTTTAGAGAACCATATTAAGCTTCTTCAGGAATATAAGCTTGATCCTGAATTTAAATCAAAAAATTTTCATGTACCTCAAAAATCGATCTACTCTATTGATGATTTTCAGAAAATCAATGGTCTTGTTTTAAGTGCTGAAACCGAACTGAAAAGCTTTGAAGAGCGGTTGAAAAAAATTACTTTTGACTCTGAAGCCTTAGAAAAAAATCTACTTTTGGCACAGCAAGAGTATGAAGATAAGAAAAAGGAGCAAAGACTTCTTAAGACCACCGATACTTCTGAAGAAAAACCTGATGCCAAGAACCTCAGTATCAAACAGAAAGGAGCACTACTTGATCAAGAAGTGCGACTTTCCGAATACAGAAAAGATCTGGCGGAAGTGAAAATTAAGGAAGCAGATGTGCGAGCTCAATTCGTTTTACAAAACATCAAGATAATAAAAATTCAATTAGAAATTTTAAAAAATGAAGAAGAGCGTGTTAAACAGGAGTTGCGTATAGAAAAAAAGGATCTGGAAACCTCACGAAAGACCTTAGAAGCAACTACCACTGAATCAAATCGTTTGCGGGACTATTATTCTAAAAAAATAGAAGGATTGTATCTTTTAAAACAGTCAGAACTGGATGAGATTAATAACCTTAAGCGGCGTTATGGTCTTACAGAGCAAGATACAGATGCAATTCAAAACTGGATGTATGAGCCTCGTACTATAAGGCAGTGGGAAGCCCTTATTGCTATTGGTCAGCGATATAATCAAAGTGCTTTTGAAATCGAAATCCATAAAGATACCTGGCTGGGCCGTATCGAACATGAGAAAGCGAAAGTTATAGAGCAAGAAGTTAGTAACTCTATTACCCGCACCTGGTACAATTTAACGACAAAAAATTCTGAAGGATTTCAGCAAGAAGATTTAGTAAAGGAACGTAAACAATATCAGAAATTAAAAGCGGATATTGAGGGTGCGATCTCTTCACTTATGGATAAGCGTACTGCTGCGACTCAGACATTAACCCTTAATAAAAGGCTTGCCGACGTTTTAAAAAACTATATAAAGCTTTTTAAGGATCAGCAAACAACCCTTTTTAAGGATAAGCCCGATATTTATAATGCATTAGGGCACACTCTTAAAGATAAAATAGCTCTTGATACTGAAAAGAGAGGAGAAGCTATTACATCACTTATCGATATTTATACAACGACAATTAATTTGTTGGGAACATCGAGTAAGAAAATCGATACAATGATAGAGGTTCTTAACTCTAAAGCTCAATGGAAAGGTGCGCCTCCTTTTTGGAAAGGGCTTAAAAATTTTATTCCTGATATATCAAAATTTGTTCATTATGTTTTCTTTGAAAATCAGCTTTCTCACAGTCTTACCAGTCTCAAGAATGGTTTTTTTAACGGGATTACCGATTTTTCTTTTGTGTTCAAAGCTCTATTGTATCTCCTTGTTCTGTTTTTAATGTATATGCTTATTCGACTCTATTTACCGCCTTCGGTAGCTGTGATTGAGCGTTTGATTACACCTGATTATGGAATACTCTATGTGTTGGGGAACTTGGTAAGTAGCCTTTTGCTTTTTATACATAAACATCTTTTGGGTATGTATCTATGGTTCATAGTATTGCTGGGAGTTAGATACGATCTTATAGATAAATATCTAGGGGTACTTTTTTGTCTTATCTCGATCCCTTTATGGATCTATTATGTGTATCGCTTAATCGGTTATTTAAAACATATTAATGCTACTCAAGGATATCTTTTTGCAAATGAGGCCTACCAAAAAAGATTTTTTTTCTGGTTATCGTTTCTTCTGAATGTAACAATCGTATTTCTGTTTTTACGAGAAGCGATGATGCTCGTTTTTCCTAAATCTGCTACCTCTATGATTTTGCTGGCACTTAATTTTATTTTGTTGCAGCTCTCTTTGATTTTTATGATCGGACGTGAACAGCTTCTTTACTTTATTCCACGAAAAGATGGATTTTGGAACTGGTTTTACGATTTTCTAAATACCTATTATTATCCCTGTGTAGGGGCACTCGTATTTATAATACTTATGAGTAATCCTTATATTGGATATGGGCCGCAGTTTTTCTACGTTATTACTCGATGTGTGCTAATTTTTCTCGTTATTTCCTTTTTTGTTGCTTTCCATGACTATATTAAGCAGGTGACAGGATCTTTCTTCTTTAATCAAGATGATGAAGGTCTTAAGGAGCGGTTTAAATACAGTAGAACCTATTATGGCCTTTTTATTATTATTAGTTTTCTTTTTTTCACCGGTGTTGCACTTATTATTGCAGCAAACATATGGGGATACTCTTTAGGATATGACGAAATATCCTCGTGGCTTAATAAAGATATCTACGGGTTTGAAAGCAAAGGGACCGGCCGTTATATAGGTGTTAATGCTCTTGATCTGATAAAAGCCTTTTTTTATTATGGTGTGGGTGGAATGGTATCTGCTTATGTGGTGAATAAGTATGTTTTACGCCGCATGTTTGATCTCTTACTGGTAAATATCGGCGTTCAAAGTGCGTTACTTACTTTTTCACGGACACTTATAATTCTTACTGCAGTTGTTATTGGTGTTCAAAGCGTAGGGCTCGATGGCTCGCTTTTCTTTATCTTTGCAGTACTTGGTGGACTTGGTTTTGCAGGTAAGGAGATTATTTCAGACTTTATCGGGTATTTTGTTATTCTTATTCAGCGTCCTGTGAGGATAGGTGATTTTGTCAGGATAGATGCAGAACTTACGGGAGTAGTTCGTCATCTTACCGTGCGTTCTATTGTTATTCGAAAAAACAATAGTGTCACCCTTATTATACCAAACTCACTTATTCTTACTCGTCCTATAACAAACTGGAACTATTCTCGTACCTATTTTGCTTTTGAGGATATGTATTTAACGGTTATGTATTTATCGGATCCTTCTCATGTAAAAAGAATTATACTACGTGTGCTGGAGGAAAACCCGAATATATTAAAAAATCCTGCGCCTGTAGTCCGACTCCACGATTTTATTGAAAATGGTTTTCAGTTTATGGTGCGTGGATATCTAAGCCCCGATAAGGTTCTTGATCAATTTGATATTGTTTCTGATATACGCTTAGAACTTGTAATAACACTTCGTGCTCAAGGATATGATCTAGGGTCCCCTACGCGCTTACTGCGGGTGGTCGAGGACAAAGAAACAAGCAAAAATGTAGTTGCTGATCAAAAAAAGGCGTAACTGAGAAAATTAGAAATCTTACCATGGTAATGATCGTGTGAGTTTTTTGGCAGTCTAGGGCAAGACCTGCCTTTAAGTATCAAATAGTGAACCTGATTTCTACTCTTATTTCTGAAAGTATGTTAGGTAAGAACTATTCTTAAAGGACTAAGCTTGTAGTGCGCCCGCAAGACAGTATTGACATTTAAATAATCCTCAAAAAAGATCAAGTTTAATAATTAACGCGAGTTCGGGTTAACCAGGAATAGCCATTTTTTTCTTACAGAAGGCTTATTCTTATGAAAGGCATAAGTCATACTACAAGAATAGACGTTTACTAAAAGAGTTTTAGAACTTCGGTATCTTGAATGCTCTATGTTGTAGCTACCTTTCAACAGGCTTCCAATAGATTCAATCATTTCTTTTTTCCTGAGCATTATTTTGTCTGTCATATCCATAAGTATGTTTTTCATGTTTTTCCGTATCTTAGTAACGATATGGACACCTGTAGAAGAGAGCTTTTTAAAGAGTTCTTCCTTCATAAGATATCCCTTATCTGCATACACTTTTCCCCGTACAGTAGCCATCATAGTAGTGAGTAGTTCAGCATTATTATCAGCTACATTACCTGAGGTAAGCATGAAGTCGACTATTTCCCCTTGACTGTTCACCACAAGATGAAGCTTAAACCCAAAAAACCATCCAACGCTGGTTTTACTTCGTGCTGCAAGGCCTTTAAAAACTTTATGTGATAGTATTCTTTTAGGATGACTTACTTTCAAAGAAAAGCTGTCGACATAAGAAACCCCGTCACACGCGTATCTTCCAAAGATCTTTGCAAGCACTGTAAGAGGAAGAATCGCTCTTTCTTATAATTCAATAAATTGGCAAAGTTATATTTGGTGTCGCAAAGGACCTTTTTACTAATTATAAGAAAATTGCTATTCTAAAAATGCTACATAGTCAAATATTGATAAATAAATTGTATAATTAATGTTTTCCAATCTCTTCTTTCCTCTATAGGGAAAGATATTATGAAGGATGTAATGAAAAAACTGTTTTTATTTTTGGTGCTCTTGGCACCAACGGGACTAATGGCTTTTAAAGAGAGGGTGATTATGTTGTCCCCCTACTAAAGACTCTGAGGCGGCTAATGAGAAAGTAAATTCCGTAATGTCTCTTCAGCTATGCATTATAAATAGCAATCATAATAAACCAGTTACTCCTAAAGTCGATCTAATGGTTACCTATCAAGATAGCTCTTCTATTACAGAGACATTCAAAGGCGAACCTATTGCACCAGGAGATTATGCTGAGTTCCCCTTGATTTCTTGTCAAAATCCTCCCTTTAATCTTATTACAGGGATTACTATAATTTCAATTGGGTGTGAGGAATTTACACGCGCACTTACCTACGAAGAAACCGCACATCGTATATTTACTTTTACTGATAAAGAAGTAATATGCGGTAGAGACGTAGTGAGATCTGAAGGTATTTATGAATATAGCTGCTCATTGGATAAGTCTTTTATAAGTACTTTTTTTGAAGAACATTCTTATTGGCTTTTAGGTGGTGGTTATACTATAAAAAATTTTCCCTTTGATTATATGTTTGATAATATGGCTCCCCTCCCCGATAATCCGAACTCAAGCGGGACTTTAAAAGTCAAAACGTACCGAATTCATGGCAAGCCTGTTGGATTTGTTGGATACTATTCTGAAAGCTTTTACGAAGGAAGAATTCACTTTTTAGGTGTCGATAAAGAATATCGGTCACGAGGCATCGCTCGAAAACTCATCAATTATGTTTTAGCAGATTTAAAACGTAAGGGAGCTCGGGTGGTCCAGCTCTATGTTGCTAATGATAATACACCTGCTCGAAAGCTCTATGAAAGCTTAGGTTTTAAAGAAGACTGGAGAGGGAAGGAAGACTCTAATTATAAAAGGGTAGTGTAATATATTCTAATAACTTCCGAAATTGAACTTTTTAATCAAAGAAGAAAAGGTTCAAAATAGGGTTCTTTTTAAAAACAGATGCTTATTGAGCATGGAGTTCCCAACAGCTACAAGGAAAAATTATGTATCTGTCTAAAGTGACGAGGATTCGAAGAATCTTTTACATAAAAATTCATACAGCTAAAAAATTGATTTGTCTTATTGATAAGGTTTACTTAAAAAAGGTTTTTTAGCAATGATATTAGTATCGCCTACGGCTTTTGCAATACAATTGATTAAATCTGTAATTGTTAGGTTCTGTTGATATTTGATAAACAATGAAAATAGATTATGATAGCACCAAAAAAACGGTCTAAATGGTTTATAGTAGGTGCTATCATGGTAGAAAAGTATATCACAGAAGAAGTCTGGATCAAAATTTTCAGTTTCCTAAAACAATGCAGAGGTATTTATTGTGGGCAAAGCAGTAAGTGCAAAACATTTATAGAAGCTATCTTTTGGATGGCAAGGTCAGGAGCTCAATAGCGAGAATTGTTTGAGAAGTTTGGTAAATGGAACAGCATATTTAGCCGCTTTAATAGGTGGTCAAAAATGGGCGGCTGGCAAAAGCTGCTGGAATTATGCTCTCAAGAGCCAGATCTAGAGTATGTAATGATACATTCGACCATTATTCGGGCTCATGCATGCGCTGCTGGTTATGACGATCAAACAAAACAAGGGCTTGGTCGTAGTAAAGGCGGTATTACCAGTAAAATACATTTAAAAGTAGATGCTGTAGGAAATCCCCTTAAAACTATTATTACATCTGGAAATTTGATTGATAGTACTCAATCAAAAGCTCTTCTTGAAGAAACCTCTTATTCATAAGTACTAGCAGATAAGGGTTATGACTCAAAACCTTTCCGAGCAAGACTCATTGAAAAGAATTGTACCCCGGTAATTCCTTCACGGTCAAACGCTCTAAACCCTTGCAAATACGATAAACAGATCTACAAAGAGCGACATGTTATTGAATATTTTTTCTCAAAAGTAAAGTATTTTAGGAGGATTTTTTCTCGCTTTGATACATCTGCTTGTAATTTCGCTTCATTTATAGCATTTGTAGGAAGTTTGATATGGTGGCGCTGAAATATCAACAGAACCTAGTAATCCTGCCCTTTATTATGCAGGTACTTTCAGCAGTTTGGATATGTAGACTCTAGGGACCGTGACCTTTTTTATTCGATACAAAAGCTTAAAATTTAGAAGAATTGCGACTCGTTATGAGAAAACCAACACCAATTTCGAATCGCTTATTTATTTAGCTTGTTCTTTTTTGAAGCTTATTTAAATGTCGATACTGCCTAATTGAGTGCGTTCTTTAGGGAAGTTTTCTCTCTATGTTTTTTAAAGTACATGTAGCCAAAAAGAGATGACTAGCGAAATGCTTGAAGCTGGCACTAGGTATTCTATTTACTCGAAGAGGCTTTGGCTAATCAAAAAAGACATGGTATACTTTTTGTATGAAAAAAAACAGTAAGATTTTTCTCATTATTTTGAATATAAGAAGACAAGCGCCGGTGATTTTCTTTGTACTTCTTATAGGTTCATGGATGTCAATACGTCCATGGTCCTTCTTTACTCCTGAGACCCCTGTACACCTACAGAATATTTCTCCACGTATACCACCATTTTTCACCTTGCTTATTAATCCTGCTGGAGATGCTAAAGATACAGGAAGGGAAATTGATGGCACCTTCGAGCGCGGAATAACTATGCAATGTGCTAGTGAACTCAAAAAAGCTCTAGAAGAACGAATTTCTGGATTGCGAGTTATTCTTACGAGGTTTCCTGGAGAGGTAATTGAGCCTTTACAAAATGCTTCATTTGCAAATCGTTTAACGATAGATCTCTATCTAAGTCTCCATTTTTTTCAACATTCAGAAAAACTACACAGGCTTTTTCTATACCATGTATTATATAATCCTGAAATAGATGTATGGGAAAAAAAAAGTAACGAACTAGTTTTATTGCCCTATGATCAAGCATATACCCTTTCAATAAAGCGAACTATAGACTATGGTACAGAACTTTTTAAGAGTGCTAAATCGATTGAAAGAGCCTATAATATAGTCTGTCACAAGCTTCAGGGTCTACCTTTTAAGCCTTTAGCAGGTATTAGTGCTCCTTCGGTTGCCTTTGAATGTGGTATACGTAAAAAAGACGATTGGAAGCCACTTGTTCCATTCTTAGTGACTCTATTAGAGCCCATAATTACAAGAAGACGAGAGTTATAAGTAATGTTCTTTAGAGTAAGCAACTTTAGTGATTCGGTGTGGGGAATAAGTTATCTTATGAGTATCTGCTAGAAACGTATATTGTGAGGTGAAGCATTTTTCATGCCTCTCGTTTCTATGTCTTTAAAGCATCTTATACTGTTGGTGCAGCTGAATTTTCCCTTTTTTATTTGTACCATTACGCGTTTGAAGAACTGTTTTTTAAGTTGTGCTGATAGTAAGGGAATAGATGACCGCTGGGGGTATTCCTCCTGAGTGTCTAGTTCTGTGCTTGAAGGGAGTAAGTATCCTCTCCTTTGCAAGATTACTCGTTTCACTATACGCTTTACTGTGGAACGGAGTTAGAGGTTTTAGTGGTTAAGCTATCACTCTTCTCTCGATGGTTTAGTATGAATGTATACAATGAAAGAATCACACAATGAATGTGCCCATAAAAGGAATATATTTTTTTCTTGTAGTTATAGTTTCCTTATGCGCAGGGTTTTTCTTTTACGGACTTTATAATGAATATATTATAGTTCGGCTGCCATCCAGGCATGAAGCACGAGTTATGGAGCAGCTTCACGTAAAAAGGAAAAATGTTAAGCTTTATTATTGGAATAATGAAAAATTCTTTTTTGAAGAAAAGATGATTCTCTATTCAACAGATATGGTTTCTACGCTCACTGAACTGATTACTAGCTGGTTAACTATGGTCCAGGAAGAACATCCGATGCAAAAAAAAGTGAATCTCGAGAGGGTATTGATCGACTTTTCAGGAAATGAGGCCTTTATTTCCTTTGATAGGTATCCTTTTTTTGGCTCTTCTTCGGTTTTTCAAAAACTTATATGGATCGAATGTCTTCTGAAAACTCTTTTAGAGTCAGGTCTCCCTTTGAAAAAAGTTCATTTTCTCGCTGCTTCAAAGCCACTTGTGGATCCTCATATTGATTTTAGTCACGCTTATCCTATTACGGGATATATGACTTCTGCCTGAACAGTTATAAAC
>JACDFK010000010.1 GCA_013815795.1 Candidatus Babelota bacterium
ACAGCGCAGGCGTTTGCAACGCAAAGGTACCAAGAGCTCAAAGCGAAAGCTCAAGAAAACCTCAGACAAAGAAGCGCGTCACATCAAGCACACCAATCACTCACTTAGCAAAGCAATCGTACAAGAAACAGTTGATAGCGGATGCTTTGTTATAGCACTAGAAAATCTGACCAACGTTCGTGACCGCATTAAAGCTACTAAGCGCTTAAGATTTCGCTTACATGGCTGGGCTTGGGCTCAATTACAGAGATTTATTGTGTATAAAGCTCAAGCAGTAGGACTGAAGGTTGTGTTTGTTAATCCTGCTTATACCAGTAAAACATGTGCAGAGTGTAAACAGCGGGGAATATGAGTTAAACATCGCTTTGTATGTAAAGTATGTGGAATCCAACGACACAGTGACTTGAATGCAAGTCTAAATATCAGTAGGATTGCAACATCTGCCGATGCTGCAACGGGTGCAGTAAATCACCCGAATATGGAAGCTGCCCTAGCGTAGCTTACTATAAGCCATTCACTTTAGTGGATGGTAGTTTACTTCGCATCCCTCTCATCTTTTTCTGTGCCTGATGTGGATTATTTCCCCTTCTTTCTCGTGTAGTACTTACTCCTTTCTGCTCTGTTTCTTTCTACATAAGATCTTAATAAGATATTATTCGCCGCATACCTACAAACAATTCTTAGACACCCCCAAAGATTTTTTTTCCGAAGGCACAGTTTTTTAATGATCGTGCTTCTGAAAAGAATAATACTCCAGTTTTTGTAATATTTTTATATTTGAAATTAAATTTAATAAAATATATTATTTATAAATTATTGAAATTTAAATAATGCATGCGGTATACTAAAATATATTCAAACATAGGGAATTAACCAGAGAGAATCGACCCTAAGGATTAAAAACTGATCTCTTGGATCAAATCGATTCTGAATCTTCAAAAATTCTTATCTAATGTGATCATCCCTACGTCTTAGACCTTGAAGAGCTCAAAGCTCATACGTCTGAGATAGTATTCAGGGAATTTATAAACAACTATTTATTAACCCCTTACAAAGGAGACTCTTATGAAGAAGCTTTTAAGTGCAGTACTCATTATGGCTGCCTCAACAGGATTCATTTCAGCTCATAGCGATAACACTATGAAAACTGGTAATACACAAGAAAATATGGCAGCTTTGGAAAACATGATGAAGGAAATGATCTCTTTCAAAAAAAAGATTGATGGAAAAACCTTCACGATGCCAGGAGACCTTATTAAAGACTGGTCCGAACTCAAAGCAGAAAAACTTAGAGTAGGCGCCGAAGAACTCAGAGACTGCGGTAAAGAAAACTTTAAAGCCGGAAGTCCTCAGATGAAAAAGTATGAGCAAGCTGCTCGATCAATGGAAACTCTTGCCTCTACTATTGAAGCTCTTCCTGTAAATAAAACAATGAAAAAAACGTTTAAAAACGTTTCTGAATGGATGGATCTTAAGTCTAGAAAAGGTGAACTTAAAGCAGAAACCATGAAAGAGATTGCACGACAGTTGAATGACAAAGATATGGAAAAAAAGGCTGATATGTTTGCTTCTCTTATTGAAAAACATAAAGATATGATGTCTGAAGAAGGTGAAGATTCATATGATAATGAATCGGATGAACAATCTCAAGAAGGTGAAGATTCAGATCAAGAAGCTCCACAAGAATCTAAACGTTCATACTGCCCGGCAAAGCGGTCTAGCGAAGAAAAGCTTGAAACTAGTACCAGCGAAGAAACAGACACAAAGTAAGAAAATAACCAGAGAGAATTAGAGAAAAGCATCTTTTAAATACAGTCTACTCTAGGTTAGTAGGTACTACCTCAGTCCTGTAAAGACGTCTTTAAAAAGAAAAGTAACCTATCTCTGGGTATGCTCTTATAAAGAAAGCACTGTCCACTCTAGATAACTAGAGCTTTAATAACGATTAAACTTCTTAAGGTTTTTTCATTACTATGCTCTAGTTATCTATTTCTATCTCTTTCCGAATGAAATTCATTGTGGCAAAAGCTTACTGTCTAGGCAAAACCCTAACAGGGTACTTTTCCTCAGACGTATGCCATTACAAAGAAGCTGACTACCCACTAGGATAGTATGTTCTCCGGGCTAACAACCCATTTAATGGCATTAATACCTGTTTTTAGAGAGGCAACTTCCCCTTTGAAATTATATACTGCGTATCTTCCTGTGTGGTACTCTAAAATAGACTACGTTCTTTACCCCTAAGCATACTGAGGCGTCACGTGTTAATACCTGCCGATATCCCCTTACACGCAAGACCAGAATTTCGGAAAAACTATTCAGCTCTCACCAAAGGAACCGACCGCCTTTTCCTTTTTGCTGCTGACCATAAAATCGAACATCTTGATCAAGATTTTCATGGCACAGGAATAGATCTAGCTGCCCACCACCCCACCCATCTTTTTGCGATAGCTCAACAGAAGTCTATCGGGGGCTTTGCAACACAACTTGGGCTCGTTGCTCGCTATGGATCATATTTCGATACGGTGCACTATATAATAAAACTTAACTCAAAAACGAACCTCATCAACTCGGACTTTAAAGATCCGTTCAGTAAACAGCTGTGGAGCGTCGACGATGTCATCTCATTTAAAAAGACATCAAAACTCTTAGTGTGCGGTGTAGGCCTCACTGTCTATATCGGGAGCCTTGATGAAGACCGCATGCTTGCACAAGCAGCTCAAACTATTTATCAAGCCCATCAACAGGGCCTGGTCACTGTTTTGTGGATGTATCCTCGAGGAAAATCGGTTCTCTCAGAACATACAGGATCATTACTAGCTGGTGCAGCAGGCATAGCAAACGCCTTAGGCGCTGATTTCGTGAAAATCCAGCCCCCTGAGGCAGAAAATTATGAGCACCTCAAAGCACAGCTCGAGCTCATCAGTCAAGCAGCCGGTACTACAAAGGTTCTGTATGCCGGAGGAGAAAAACATTCTTCTGAAAAACTTTTTCACGATATTCAGCTGCAACTTTCTTCAGGAAGTTCAGGAGTAGCAATTGGAAGAAATATATATCAAAATCCCTTGAAAGAGGCGTTAGAGCTCTGCCAAAGCATATCTGACCTCGTATATACTGTTTAAAAAAGCAACAAAATTTAATAAAAGTAGATTGAAGGACAGCATAACAGCTACATTTAACTCCTTATATCTGTTAGTAGAAACAGCTTGCTAGAGGATGTATAGGGTGCCCTTCTGACATACCAGTACGTGTATGTTCTTTAAGTTCGTTTTGAACTACCGAATGGTTTAATCAGTTGATTGAAAGCGATAAGATTTCTGGTTAGTGTTAGAAATAAAGATTTATCCTCTTGGGTATGTAGTTTAGAACGGGAAATATTTTCAGCTTCTTCCTCTGCGACAAAATCTGACTTTACAGGAATACTTACAGAGCTACGGGAGTTACCTGCTACCTAAACTTTCGTTTTTTCTTCACTTAATTCATTTACAAAAGGATTATCATTACCATTAAAAAGTTCATACAGAGAAGTTTTCTTATTTTTTTTGGATCTCAGTGAATGTAGTAGGAAAGAAGTATCCTCAGGTGCTGTACTATCATCTACACAATGATTTCGAGGATTTTTTAATTCTAAAACCTTTAAAATCTCATCAGAATCGCCTTGTATAGCCGCTACTTTTTTTTTATAGTCATTACCTACCTCTAGAGAATCTTGTGAAGAATGAAAGCTTTCCGAGACGCTTTTACCTGGTGCACTGATGGTTATAGTGGATTCCGGGTTGCTCGACACACCTGTATATTCCACATTCACTCCTGCATCCTCAGAACTATGGAGAGAGTCTTGTGCTTCCTTCTCGTTAGATCCTAAAGATACATCCCAAGAGCGAGGAATCTTATCTTTAAACTGAGAACGTAGAGGTCCTTCGTGTGAATAGGTCATAAGAGCTTTATCCGAAAGATTCACTGATCGAGGTGCATTACTGATATACTGATCTTCACGGCGTCTTAGATTCGATCTGAGAGAGGTATCTCGCGAGCGAGGTATTTTATTTTCTGACTGAGGACGAACCAAAGAATTGTGTGAGCTAACCGCAGTGGTCCCCTCTTGACTATCCTCTCCAGTAGAACTGTCTCTTAGATGTTCTTCACGCGTCCGAAATTTTAACCTTACAGGAATATCGGGAGAACGAGGAGTTTTACTTTCTACTTGAGGATGAACCGTTTCGTCTCGCGATCCAATAAGAATAGTTTTACCCATCGATTCAGTGTTTTTTGAAGAGGGTATATTTCTCTGTTTTTCGAGCATTCTGACACTTGGCTCCGTGGCGCACACAGCAGAAATAGGAATCTTACTATCTGATTGAGGGCGAATAATTTCATGTGTCGCCCGAATAAAAAAGGATTTATTTTCTACGTTAACCGTTTTAGAGGAACTATTACTGGAAAGCTCTTCAAGAACTTCTTGATCAGATTCTACAAAACAGCTTTCACCATCACCAGCTTTAGCTGTTGGCTTAGAATCAACGAGTTCATTAGGTAATGTAGTAACAACCGGTATATAATCGGGATTAGATACTACGCACGCAGCAATTTCTTTATCCTTATTAATTTTTTTCGTAGTAAGATCAAGAGAACGCACGCTCCTCGTGAGTGCTTTAGAGCCCTTGTTTTCATCTCGTACTATCGCAAAAGGGGTTTTCCCGTCCGCATTGGAAAGCACGGAAGTAGTCATACTTCTCTGTTTTTCCAATATCTTTTTGTTTGGGTCTATAGAAAGACCATCTTCATCAAGAATTTTATTTTTTATTGAGGGAGACACTCTTTTATCAGGCGACTCTACAATCAGAGAGGTATCATTAGACTCAACGGGTGCATTCTTAATAAAATTTTTATCTACTCTAAGCTTCTTTGCATTAAGATCTAAAGACCGGATACTCCTACTAAGGGCTTGGGGACTAGTTTTTCCATCACGAGATATCACAAAGGGGGTTTTTCCATCTGTAGAGAGTACAGAAGTAGTCATACTTCTGCGTTTTTCCAATCCGGGGAAACCGGGTTGAGTAGAAAAACCATGCCTTCGAAACGTTCTCTCTTGAGATTTAGGGCGTATTATTTCATCTGATCTGTTGGTATAAATAGTTTTATCGACCTGATTAGATGTAGTCGAAATAGTAGAATGTTTATCATCTGTCAGTGATCTAGAGATGGTTTCTAAATCATTTAAATACTTCGTATTGGTTAAACTGTCCGAAGGATCGGCAGTATCAGATTGCACTGTAGAAAAAGTTATCTCACCCTGCAGCTCAACAAAAAGAACATTTTCATCAGCATCCCCTCCCGACGCAACAGGAATATTTTCATCTTCTTCACAGGTACTGTAATTAAGCTCTGTAAAAAAATCTGAAAGGGAAGGACCCTCAGTATCTTCAGGTAGAGAAGAAAAGTAATTTTCATCTTCTTTAAGAGAGGTAGAGATAGTCTCTAATTTACCTACATACCTTGTATTAGGAGGAAGGTCCACGTGCTTAAATGTCCTTCCCGCTGATCGGGCACGATTCGTTCTACATCTTGTGACTGTAGTACCATACTCTATTTTTTCATTTTCTTCCCGTTCCTTTTGATCAATGAGAAAAGAGATATCACAAAAATGAACAAATTTATCATCTGATCCTAAAAAAACGGTTCTACCATCGGGGCTAAATGCTACTGCGGTAATGCTTTTGGAAAACCCTACAAATTTTACTAACTGATTTCCTGTAGAAACTTCCCATAGATGGGCTACGTTACCAAGAGCTCCACTCAAAATCATCTTTTCATTAGGGCTAAATGCTACCGAGGTAATATCGTTTATAGTAGATGCCCATCGATTATATCCTAGAAATGTTAAAATTTTTCCCGACTTACTATTCCAAAGACGTGTCCCCCCCCAGTCTCCCGACAAGATTCTTTTTCCATCAGATCTAAATTTCACCGATTTTATCCAGCCCACAGGTTGTTTAAATAAACTAACTTGATCTCCTGTCTTTACATTCCACAGGCGAATTGTACCATCACATAAACCCGTAATCATAGCGTTCCCATCTGGATGAAAGGCAACAGACTGAACATAACATTTCACCTCAAACTTTTTTATCAAGCGGCCCGTCTTAGCATCCCATATTCGAGCTGTCTTATCGAATGATCCTGTAAGTAAAAATTTTCCATCATAACTACAGGCAACCGACGAAATGCCAAAACTATGACCTTTAAAGGTAATAAGCTTTGTACCATCTTTAGCGCTCCACGAAAAAGCACGTGTATCTTCAGATCCTGTAATAAGAAATTGTCCATCAGGATGACTAAATGCGACTGAAGTTATTTCATCAGTATGTCCTTGTAAGATAAATAGTCTCTTTCCCTCTTTAACATTCCATAAACACGCAGTCCAGTCGCGAGAGCCGGTAAGAATAGTTTGTCCATCGAGGCTACATTCTAATGAAGTTATGTTATCATCATGTATTTTATACTGAATAAAAGAAGATACTTCAACTGGGTCTTCGTTTTTATAGATTTCAACAAGTGGCTGATCTACTAAGGGTTCTTCAGAAATAGGATCCCTAAAGGGCTCTGTTATATCGAACTCTACTACATGAGCTCCTTCAGGAGAACATTCATCAAGGGAGCTATCACTACCTAAACTAAATGTTCGTGTACGAATTTTCTGCTGCATACCTCTTAGATCGTATGCCAAGAAAAAACTGCTCAATAAAGCGAAAATCCCTAGCTTTATACGAGAATGTTTCATAACGCTCCTTCATAAATTAATTACTTCTAAGCCTTATTTTCGATTCTAAAAATACTAGCTAACAGTATTTTAACAGTATATAGCAGTGCATCACAATATTAAATAAAACCTTAGAAGCAAAAAAGCACCGCTGTTAGTACTACATGACCTTTACTTATTCTACTAGTGAACCCGTGACCAAAAACCTTAAAATCAATCACCTTATTTACAGTGCTTTTGTTGCTTCACTTCTCGCGCTTGTTAAGATAAACTTCCTTGCCAAACAGTTACAATCCTTTTCCAGTATTTTTTAATGAGAGTTTAAAAATATCCTTGATTCTTGATAGAGAAGTATGTAATTCTTTTTCACAGAAACTTTATAAAGTAAACCAGCTATTGAATTTTACGGACAAACTATACCTATAACAGAGTGGAAATTTCATGAAGAGCTTTTTTAAGGATCTTATCTATCTTGTTATAGTTGTTTTAGTTCTCTATACGATTTCAGACTATTTTAGACCTGATTATTATCATAGACAAGCACGAAAACAGCTCTATAAAGATGCAGGCATATAAGATTATTTTTCCAAATTTTTCTACAAAAAGAGTATAATGATGTATCCCTTCAACATGCTATTTTCAAAAGAAAAATTTCTCAAAATTGGGCATATCGATTATATTCATTGTTATTCATACAAGAAGGTTGTCTAGTACATTACTACCAGACAACCTTCTTGTATGAATCTATAAAGCTTTATGTACTAATTAATACATATCAGGCATACCCATTCCACGGCCGCCATGACCATGTGCAGCTTCTTTTTTCTCTTCAGGAATCTCTGAAATAAGAGCTTCTGTTGTCAAAAGAAGGCCAGCAATCGATGCAGCATTTTGCAATGCTGAACGAACTACCTTTGCAGGATCGATAATACCCGCATTAATCATGTCAGTATATTCACCCGTTTTTGCATCAAAACCTTCGTTGCCTGAGCCTTGAAGAACTCGATTAACAACAACAGAACCTTCAAATCCAGCATTCGAAGCTATAATACGAAGAGGTTCTTCTAAAGCTCGTAAAACAATCTGAACTCCAAACTGCTCATCGCCATGAAGCTTCAGTTTTGCTACTTCGACTTGAGCGCGTAAAAGAACGACGCCTCCTCCCGCAACAATACCTTCTTCAACAGCTGCTCGAGTGGCATGAAGCGCATCTTCAATACGATACTTTTTCTCTTTCATTTCGGTTTCAGTTGCTGCACCTACCTTAATAACCGCAACTCCTCCTGAAAGCTTAGCAAGTCGTTCTTGTAGTTTTTCACGATCATATTCAGAAGAAGTATTTTCAACTTGGGCCTTAATTTGCATAATGCGGCCATTAATTTCTTCTTTATTTCCAACACCTTCGATTATTGTGAAGGTGTCCTTAGTAACAATAACCTTCTTTGCACGACCAAGATCTTGTATCTGAACCCCCTCAAGCTTCAAACCAATCTCTTCAGAGATAAGCTTTCCACCAGTTAATACCGCTATGTCTTCAAGCATCGCTTTACGACGATCGCCAAATCCAGGAGCTTTTACCGCTACAATATTTAAGGTACCGCGAAGCTTATTAACCACTAAGGTTGCGAGTGCTTCGCCTTCAACATCTTCTGCTATAATTAAAAGAGGTCTTCCAAGTTTTGCTACCTGTTCCAAAATAGGAAGAAGGCTCTTCATGCTTGAAATCTTTTTGTCGTATAACAAAATAAAGGGATCATGCAGATCAGCTTCCATTTTTTCAGAATCGGTCACAAAATAAGGAGATACATATCCTCTGTCACACTGCATTCCATCAACAAAGGAGATTTCGCTTTCTATGCTCTTAGCTTCTTCAACAGTAATAACACCATCTCTACCAACATGATCCATAGCGTTTGCAATCTGTTCTCCAATAACGGTATCGGAGTTAGCTGAAATAGTTGCAATCTGTTCGATCTCTTTTTTACTGCTTACCGCTTTAGCTTGTCTCTTTACGAACTCAACAACAATCTGCACCGCTTTTTCAATACCGCGCTTAATTTCCATAGGATTAGCGCCTGCAGTAACAAATTTATTGCCTTCTCTAAAGATTGCTTGCGTTAATACCGTAGCAGTAGTGGTTCCATCACCGGCAACATCGGCTGTTTTACTTGCAGCTTCTCTTACCATTTGAGCGCCCATATTTTCTATAGGGTCCATTAATTCGATCTCTTTTGCAACGCTCACACCATCTTTAGTAATCGAAGGAGCACCAAATTTTCTTTCAAAGGCAACATTTCGACCACGGGGCCCGAGGGTTACCTTAACAGCATTAGCTAAAGCATCAACACCAAGTGAAAGTTTCTGCCGAGCCTCAACTCCAAATAAAATCTTTTTTCCAGCCATAATTTACCTCTATTTATTACTCAACGATACCGAGAATTTCATCTTCTTTAATAATAATAAAGTCACTTCCTGCTTCAGTACCAGCGTACTTAGGAAGAAAAACCTTATCTCCAACTTTTACATTCATCGGGAGTACGGTGCCATCATTTAGGATTCGCCCTTTTCCAATAGCAATTACTTCCCCAGTCTGACCTTTTTCTTTTGCTACATCCGGTATTATAATACCTCCTGCAGTTTTTTCTTCGGTAGCAAGACGCTTAACCAAAACTCGATCCAAAAGCGGACGAATTTTTCCAATCATAATCGTACTCCTTGAGCTGTTTATAAGATATATTTACGTCATGTGCCTTTACTGAAAAAAGTATACCCCAAAGCTCAAAATCCTGCAAATATTTTATAGAACCCCACTCATATTTCTTATACTAAAAAACTCATCCTCCTCCTTGTTTTAATCGAAACTTGCACTTAAACATTTTTTCGTAGTACCTTAAAAAAAAGGAGCCATCTTATGATAAAAATATTTCCCTCTCTCATCTCCTCAGACCTCTTACAAATCAAACAAACACTAGAGTTGCTTGATCCTCTCGTTGAAGGGTATCACCTGGATATCATGGATTTTCATTTTGTGCCTAATCTCACCTGGGGACCAGCGTTTGTTAATGCAATACGAGCGGCAACCAAAAAACAGCTTTTTGTACATCTTATGGTCGACAATCCAGAACAGTATTTTGATCTTTTTTCGCTTCAGGAAGATGATATAGTATCATTTCATTATGAAAGCCCTTCTGGTTATACGCCGGAAGAACTAACTACTCAAATAAGCTCACGCGGATGGATACCGAGTATCGCTCTCAATCCCGAAACTCCTCTAGAAGTCATTTTTTCTCTTACAAATCTCCAGCACCTTCTTCTTATGTCGGTTAATCCTGGCTTTTCCGGACAGACCTTTATCACCAGTACCCTAGAAAAATTAGTACAAAGCGCCACAATAAGATCTCAAAGAAATAAGCCCTTTACCATTGCAGTAGATGGAGGAATTAACGAGAATAACTGTTATGAACTAGCTAGTTCCGGAGCAGATGAACTCGCTATTGCCACGGCTATTTTTAAAGACCCCTCACCTTCTCAAGCATTACTACGTCTGAGAAAAGCTTGTAATAACCAGTTATAAAAAAATCGATATACACTTCAATCTCGATCCCTTTATCTCATGTAAAAAAAGTTCTTCAGCTTTTTAAAAGCACTATTCTATCCTGCTCCAAAAATTCGTTATAAACCATTATACACAAAGAAACCTTATCGAAACTCATCGCTAAAAGAGCTTTGATAAAATAAAATACTTATCGATTCCTTTACGAAATTATACTTAGTCATAAAAACCCAATTAAACCCAATCAGGTATTTAAAAAAATAACATTCAGTATAGAATCATATATTTTATCCTGAGATTTTCAAGAATAGCTCTTTTCTAAAGAGATTGAGTAAGGGCTTTAAGCACATTATACGAGAAATCAAGGATTAGCTTGACGCACTACTTAAAAAAATGTACGGTAATTACCAGATAAAGCATCATAGAAGATGATTAGGCGTAGTTAACTTTATCAAAAAAATGAAACGCTAACTCTGCAGGTACATCATTAGAAATGTATGATAAACTTTTAAGAACAGTTAAGAGAAAATTTAAAGAGTGCCGAGTATATGAAAGGATAATAAATAGCCTCCAGTTGTCTAGAAAACACTATAACAAAGCAGTTTTTCAGAAAAAACTCTATTCTAATATCGACCAGTAGATAGATTACTAATGAAATAGTTAGTTTTTGCATACACAATGAGCTTACCCTATTTTTAAATACCCTTTATCAACGATACAGAGATTCATATGAAAAAATTCATAGCATTATTAACGCTCTTGTCATTACCTCTATTCATCAAAACAATGGAAAAAGATCTAACACATGCTATCGTTACTCATACACTCGACAACAACTTCGTAGAAGATGAAGAGATCTTTTTGCTAGAAGATTTAGTTTATACTGAACAGAAAAACATCCTCTCTTCTGTATCAGGAAATGGTATTCCCCCAGTTATCAAAAGCGACATCAAGGAGAAACTTCTTTATGAAGCATGCGAGAATGGCTCCATCGAAAGCTTTTACACCTTATCAACAGAATTAGCAGAGAGTGGAATAAATATAAGTGAAATTCCTAGCTCTCTAAATAACGGATTAACTACGATTCATATTGCCGTAATAAACGATCACTATCCCATTGTAGAAGCCCTTATCAGTCTACCAAACACCATTAACCAACAAGATAAGGAAGGATCTACTCCTCTCTATCTGGCTACCTTAACTAAAAACGAAAGAATAGTGAAACTTTTACTTAGTTCAGGTGGCGATGTAAATAGGGCAAACCACCAAGGGAAAACACCTCTTCATGAAGCAGTAGAAAACGAGTTTGAAACCCTTGTCTATATTTTGTTAGAAGCGGGCGCTGATATAGATGCTATGGACTCTACCGGAAGCACGCCGTGGGACGAAGCCTATAAAAATAACAACTTACAAATTCGAGCACTTCTGAAGAAAAAATTAGATGAAAAAATAAGTAAGAAGCCCAAAAAAGAGATTAAAAATGAAAATACCCTCTACGATCAAAAAGATAACAATATCTTTCTAGACCTCCCTTCTAATCGTATACATGAACACTCACCACAAGAGCTTCAAAACGAAAGTGAACTATTCATTTCTACACAAAAGAGCCCTCATGATTCCCAAGAGAGTACCGTGAACACCAATAAGGAACACTCTTTAAAGTGCGGGATAATAGAAACAGATGATTCTCATAGGAGTGAAAGTCTCTCTACTACGGGGCACTGTACCCCTCTGGCTTTGAGGGCAGTACAGGCTAGCCTAGAAGCTAACTACTCAACAAACCCTTACTCTGATAAAAATGGGTCTTCATTTTACATAAGCTCTAATCCTGAAGGAACAGAAATAATAACTATCGACGAGAAAGGTACTCTTCTACGCTGGAGCAGTATAAATGGAGAACTTATCGACATACAATCTCCTGTCAACATCGGCCTAGAAGGTGTATATGAGCCTCTCAAAGAAGAAATGTCAGTGTCTATAGAAGAAAGCTTATCAGACAACTTTATCTCCTATTGCGGGAGCTCTTCTATACCTGTAAATGGGTCTCAAAAATCGGATCTGATTTCCCTACCACTAGAGTCAGTTCAGTCTGTTTTTCCTCTGCACAATCAGAAACCTCATTTTCCCGTGCTCCCCATAGCCAATCCTCTTTCCTCTTCATACCATTTAAGTAATTCTAAATCTAGGCAACATAACACTCCTCAGGTTCACCAGGCCTATCCCATAATGCAATCTGCACAATACCAAAAAGCTAGCCTGGGTTTAGCTGAAGTGACTCAAGGAAAAAAAGGCCTCTCCCCTTCTACCTCTTGGCAAAATAGAACCCCTCAGGTTCAGTACACCTATCCTGTAATACAACCTACCGAACAACAAAGCGATAATCTACGTTTAGCTAAAGTTGCTCAAGAGAAAAAAGACCTTTCTCATTCTAGTTTTGGGCCGAATGGCGCTCAACTTCAAACAACTTATCCTATAATCCAACCTGGAGAAAAACAAAGAGCTTGCCTGAGTTTAACTAACGTTACTCAAGGAAAAAAAGGTTTCTAATAAGCCTGCGGTATTTGTTAACGTTGTGTATGTATAATCCGTTTTAAAAATTCGAAATATTTAAACATATTTTAAAGTCACCCTTTGTTTGTTCTAAAATAAAGGGTGACTTTAAAATATGTTTAAATCAAAACGGGCCTTATAGCAATTGAAAATATCACTATAAAGCGAGTTCAAGTAGAGATGCTAAATTTGTTTTTTAAATAATATTTATTACACTATAAAGTATAAAGTACTCCGTGAATCATTTTAAGAGAAAAAGCCGTGATATCTTACAGAAAAAAAGCTCAATTTTTTATTGTAGTCGTTCTTTTACACCCTTTTTCTCTTAATCCCATGGATCAGCTCTCTTTTAAAAATGAGCTCCAATTCTCCTCATGTGTAAAAAATAATGCATTCGACAATCTAAATCCACTGTGTAGAGAGGAAACGGAAGAACTATTTTTCAATAAACTCAAAAATTCAAAATCAAAAGAGGTTTCAAACTCTTATAACTGCCTTAAAAATATCTTTTTATTTCTCTGGTGGGAAAAAACTCTTCCTCGGGAAGTGGTACATACTATTTTTCATCTATCTGCCCATGCACTGCTAGAAAGCGCTCTTCGTTATAATTTCGAACTCACACAGATTCTCCATGGACATTCTGATGGTATAACTTCTGTAGCTATAAGTTCCGATGGAAAAATAATGCTAACGGGATCGAAAGATCATAAAATAGTAATATGGAATCGAAAAGATGCAAGTTTTTTACACGAATTAACCGGACATACAAACTCTATTTCCTCAGTAGCCTTTAGTCCGAATGCTACCAAAATTCTTACCGGATCACTAGATCATACCGCCCGACTATGGGATGTAGAAACCGGGCAAGAAATATTTCAATTAAAACATTATGCAGGAGTTTCTTCCATAACGTTTAGTCCAGATGGTACAAAAATACTCACCGGATCGTTTGATTGCACAGCCCGATTATGGGATGCATGTACGGGCATTAAATTATTAAAAATACCCCACCCGGGTCAAGTTGTTTCAGTGGCATTTAACTTCGATAATAAAACTATTATCACTCGATCACTTGAGCAGTATCCGGTTGTTTTTGATATAACAACACACAAACAGTTATCACTGCTCGAATTATTCCACTTTGACATAAAAGCTTCCTCCCCTTCCCGCCCGGATGAAATTATCAAACCGGTCGCATTTTCTCCTGATAGTAAAACCATTTTGCTGGGATCCATGTCCCGTGCCCCCTACTTGTTGGATTTAGAAACCGGAGAAAAACTATTCCAATTCGATTTTCAGCACTCTTTAAATTCACTCGTCTTTGATTCAAAAGGAAAAACCGTTATATTTGGATCAAGGGTGAATGTAGCAATAGTAAATGTAAAAACCGGCCACCGTCTTTCAAAACTTTCTTTTAATGATAATTCACAAGTTACTTCTGTAGCATGTGATGCGGACAACCAAACTATTCTGGTAGGAACCCGAGATACTAATGCCTATCTCTTTAGTATTTTCTGTGACGCCTATAAATGGATAACCACTGCAACCGATCCTCTACAAGTATGTTTTATTACCTTGGCGAATGAATCAAAAAAAACAGATGAGCCGTGGATTATCCTCGAAAATACGTTTGAATACGAGCTTTTTATACAGCTACCGCCGTATGTTCAGGAGTATCTCCTTCGGTGGTATCCCATTCGTATAACCTAATTATCCTATCGAGCAGCTTCAGATTGCGACCTCTATAAGAAATATACAAGAGCATTATTTATAGCGCTACCTGCCGCAAAAACTTAATAAAAAAGATTAATGTGTTCCTATACAAATTCTATAACAAGCTTCAGATTTTTTTATTCACTTACAGGCTCATGACTTTGAGTATACTATAAGGCTTTAAGGAGATCCCCCCTTAAAAGATTCAACCATAATCAAAACTCATACAACTGTATTTCATAAGTTTTTAGCAATTCTTTATCATTTCACCGTCCACCCAAAAATAGCAAAAAAAAAGGCAGTACTATTAATTACTCAAGAAGAATAGTTTTATGTATACATGCTATAAAACATTTCAGGTAAATAGTTTCCCAGGAAAAAGACCCTTTTTCTAAAACTCATCACTTAAACAAGTATTTCTTTAAGACACCATTTCTAGGTACTAAGACTTAGTTGAATGCTATTTTCAGTATGAGGCCACTACAATACTCCTAGTTTATATAAAAATTCAACAAAAAAATCTTAGCGGTTGAAGGGTTATTAAGCTTAAACCTATAAGAGCTCGAAATACCCACTTTTACGTTGCCTCTAGTAAGGTTGAGGCACAAAAAACATCTCTTATCTATTCAATAAAGGGTATTATCGGTGATCGCGTGTATGAAATAGAAAGGTTTCTACCCCAACGACTACTAACACTAGCATCTATTTACAATTCTCACATTTTTCATTGAATAGAAATCCTTGACAAACTTACAAAATTTAATGTATTCTATTATAATATATTATATTGTGATAAATAAGCACATTGATATTTATTTTTTTTCTAAAAACACTAAAAGGAATTTATGAATTTCAAAACTACTGTTTTTGCTGCTCTTATACCCATTTTTATAGCAAACGGAATGCAAAAGCCCTTACCTTTCCAAAACATGGGAGCAAGCTGCTTTATTAATTCAGCTCTGCAACCAGTTTCTGCTATGAAAAAACTTACAGATCTTCTTGTGGATTATAAAGATATGTATAAACCCGATAGTTTAGCATCAACCTATGTGCAGCTTTTAACAAAAAGCATTCAAGAAAAAAAATTAGATTCAAATCTTTTAGAAAATTTTTGCTTTAAATCGTGGGATGCGCTTAACGTAAATCCCTACAGTCAACAAGATTCTGGGGAAATGCTACATGAAATCCTTCAGCATATAAGCTATGGGGATATTAAAGAAGAGATATCTCGAGATTTTAAAAAGGATACGAGTGGTCAACCAATAACCGAACTATCTGAGCTCTATTCTCTAAAAATAAGTACCCAAACTGTAATACCACAAAAAAACTATAAAGGAAAAATAGAGTATACTTCTCAGTTAATGTTAAACTTATCTATCCAACCAATGGATCAAACCTTAAATCAGTGTATTGAAGAGTATTTCAAAACTGCAGATGTCGAATATACTTTTTCCGGAGGGGAAACAACTATTGCTCAAAAAACAACCTCCCTTGAAAATTTAGGTGAGTATCTTATTCTTCATCTGAAAAGAACTACACAAAAATACGATCCTATAAAACAACAGTTAGCAGATCCAGTAAGAAATGAAAATCCTTTAAGATTTCCAATTGAAAATCTAAATCTAGACCCTTATTTTACAAATCCATCCACTGGCAAAGGAAACTATGATCTTTTAGCATTTATAATGCATAGCGGTGGTGTTTCTGCCGGCCATTATATTGCATATACCCGATTTGGTGCTCAATGGTATAGAGCCGATGACTCAACAATAACTCCGGTATCGACCGCTACCATCCAAGAGATCGCTAATAAAGGATTAGATACTTATCAAAATAGAATGCCCACAACCTTTATTTATGAAAAAAAAAGCTCCAGTTCACTACCCTCTAAACCGTCCCTTTCCTCTGAGAAACCTTTAATAGAAAAACCTGTGCCGCTCGTTACTAACCAACCGATATCAGTAACCCCTCAAAAAACGATTGTTCCTGAGCAAAAAACATCTCTACAGCCACCATCTATCACTTCTTCCTCTCTAGTTCCGCAACAATCATATCCTGTACAGCACTATAGCATCCCACAACCTCAGCAAACATATTATCCTACGCCTCAGCAGTATGGCGTAGTTCAGCCCAGCCAAACATATTATTCTGCACAACCTCAACAAGGTACCCCCTATAGAGCTACCCCGCCACAATCATATCCTGTGCAACAGCACTATAGCATCCCACAACCTCAGCAGACATATTATCCTACGCCCCAGCAGTATGGTGTAGTTCAGCCTCAATCACCATCATATTATACTACACAGCCTGCACAAGGAACCTCATATAGAGCTACTCCCCAACAATTATATCCTGTGCAACAACCGTATAGTATCACACAACCTCAGCAAACATACTATCCTACTCAATATCCAGTAATGCAGCCTTCCCAAGGCACCCTGCAACAAAGAGCTTCTATGGGACTACGTGAAGCTGTTCAAGGAAAAAAGGGTTCTTAAGGATACTTTTATTAAAGCTTCATTAAAAACAGTATCTTTATAAAGAGTTAAATCTTTCGAAAATGTGAGCATATGCTTTTCGTGTATCCTAAAAAAGAGTATGTGCTCACATTTTTAGCCCACTACGCGCTCTGAAATACATACAGTAAAAATTTATTGTTTCAAAAATACAAAATTTAGAGATACTTAAACAGGTTTTGTATCGATAGTGAACAAGTGAGATAGATGACCTGAGTCTTTTATTTTCAACATACAGTCTGCTGATTTTTGTTACCTTTACGAAAAAATTGGTTAATAGTTACTCTACAGGTAACATACTACCTGCCGTACTAATCCCAACATGGTTTTTCTTTATAGTATTTATTACACTAGAAAGCAGAGTGTAATCCACAAACCATTTTAAGGAAAAAGTCTTCGTGAATATAATGAAAAAAGCCCCGTTTTTTATCGCAGCAGTTATCATGGGATTTTCTTCTATTGAGGGAATGGATCTGCTCTCATCTAAAGAAGGACTAGCACTAATACCTCCCACAAAAACACTTACGTACGAAAATCAAAGTTCGATTTTTTATAATACCTTAGAGCACATACAGTATAGAGACCTAAACAGGCTAGACTCTGCATCACTGCGTGGCTTGTATACCTGTCTTACCAATCTCTATGTATTATTCATCTGTGTAGAAAAAGTTCTCCCTCGAGATATTATTTATCTTATTTTTCAAACGTGGGCTCATGTACTACTTGAAAAAGCTCTCTGTTATAATTTCGAGCTCTCACATATACTTCAAGGGCATCTGTATACTATTACTTCTGTGGCCATAAGCTCGAATGGTAAAATGATGCTTACAGCATCAAAAGACCATAAAACAGTACTATGGAATCACCTTAACGGGGCTTTCTTACATGAGTTAACGGGCCACACGAACGCTATCTCTTCAGTAGCCTTTAGTCCCGATAGCAGAAGAATTCTTACCACCTCATTAGATCATACAGCTCGCCTATGGGATGTAGAAAATGGACTTGAGCTGTTTCAGTTAAAACATATTGCGGAAGTTTCTTCGGGAGCCTTTAGTCCTGATGGAACAAAAATCCTTACAGGATCATTTGATTGTACAGCTCGCATATGGGATGCCTATACTGGTATCGAATTATTAAACTTGCCCCACCCTGGCCACGTTGTTTCAGTCGCCTTTAATTCTGATAATAAAACTATTATCACAAGATCAGCAGAAAAGCCCGCTCGAGTGTTTGATATAATTACACAGAAACAATTATTAGTGCTGGAATCCATGTACTTTGAAAGAATGCATCCGTCTCTATGTAGGAACGATGAAATCACTAAACCAGTCGCCTTTAGTCCTGATAGTAAAACAATTCTCCTGGGGTCCTGGCTGCTTCCACCGAGGTTTTTTGATGTGAAAACCGGAGAACAATTATTCCAACTACCCTATAGTAGATCTATAAATTCAATCGCATTTACTAAAGATGAAACAAAAGTTGTGCTGGGGTCAAATAGTTCTGTAAGCTTATGGGATATACAAACAGGTACGCTTCTCTTAGAACTCCCCTTTAATGAAAATTCTTCTAAAGTCACGTCGGTATCATGTGGTCCAGACAATAAAACTATTCTCGTAGGAACACGAGATGCTAATGCCTATCAATTTAGCATTGTGTGTGATGCCTATATCTGGATTACCACTGCTGCAAATCTTCTGCAAACGGCGCTCATTCTTCATGCAGATGAAGCAAAAAAAACAGCGTTGCCTTTTGTTATCTACGAAAATAGCTTTGAGCATGGGGTTTTTAAACAATTGCCTGACTATGTTCAACATTACCTTATACGATGGTACCCGATAATTATTGAAGCATTACTCGTAAATACAACTACTGATCAAGACTCGATAAATTCTTAGAAATATTTTTTTATAATACAGTAGGACCTTCACTAAAAAATAGATCTCTTACCGATAAAGCTCTTTACGAATTTTAAAATCCAAGGTAAGTGAAATTAAAAAATCGTTAAAAAAAGGCTTATAGCTATTCAAGAATAATCGAGCGCTTTTAACGAAAGATGCTGCTTTTTATATATCTACTGGTCTTTAGAGCGTTCTAGAGTTTTAAAGTTGGCTTTAAAGGGTTCGCGGCACTAAAAAAATGAGGTCTCAAACGGTTAAATATGAAATAATTTTCTCTTTTTTATAAGTTGCATCTAATAGAATAAATTAGCTTGCACTCGATTAGAAGACTGAATTAAGGGGCTTTTCTGCTATAAAAACCACCTAAATTTTTTTGCATGTCGGGATACTGTCCCAATACTCTATTTCATGAATGGTTCAAAACCCAAACAGTCCTGCGAGCCTTTCCCTCTTAAATAATCCTAAGATTTTAAGTAGTAGATCACGTTGCACAGCTCTATCGACTGAATGGTCTTTAATCTTTTCTTTTATTGCTTTTCTACCACTATCGCGTTACAACAGTACCTCTATTTTGAAAAACAAAATAAACGCACATAAGGACAGATGCTCCTTGAGGCAAGACCTGTCCTTATTCAAAATGCATTACTGCATCGCCCTCTTATTGAATAAGACATCCTTCTACTTTCTCCATCAACAAAGCATCTCTTCTAATATTCAAACGATTTCGTAAGTATTCTCGTGCATGCTCAGGAAAAGTAAAATATATTCTTCCATAGAGCTGCTCTAAAGACTCATTTTTTTCTAACGCACCAAGTTTTTTTGGCATATCAATAATAAAATCTTTTTCACCAATAGTTGCTTCATAGGCAGATTTAATAAAACTTAGTTGGATCTTATCGGCTTTTTCTATAATCCACACCAAAGGATTATTATCTGACGTTCCTTGTACATTTAACTGTAGTGGCCATATCTTAGCAGTATAATCCTCTGACCCTGTAATCACTGTGTTATAGCCCGGTGCTACAACCCGAATGGGACCGACGTGTCCCTCCAGGAAATGCGAAAATCTACTTTTTTTCATATCCCATACCCTTGCAGAATAACTTGCTAAGGAGGGAACAACTATAACTTTATCCTCAATTATTATGAGTGGCGTATAACTTGAAGGCCCACAAAAGACCAGCTCACCCGTAGCTATATTCCATATCTTCGCACTATAATCATCTGCTCTGGCAACAACCTTATCATCACTTATTCCTAGTAAGTTAATCGAACTCCTCTGTTCATTCGCCCCCAAAAGAGTCTTAACTTCACCAGTGGTGACATCTTTTATCTTTACATTCCATCTATTTGTAGCTTCCTCGAATGAACCGAATCCAATCTTGTTCTTATGGGCAGCTCCTAGAAAAATTTTTCCACTCTGCTCAAATTCATGCAACAGCTTACCGGTATTTATATCCCAGATTTTAATAATCCCCTCCACCGACCAGCTTATTAACTTATCATTACTTACTGCTACTGAGATAAATTTACTATGTTCCAGTGTGTACACAAGTTCCCCGGTATGTATATTCCATATCTTTATTATTCCGGGCAGCTCCCTCTCTGACCACGCAATCACCTTATCCCTACAGAGAGCTACTGAAGTAACCATCTGTAGAGCAAGTTCATGCACAAATGCGCCCGAATAAATATTCCATACTTTTACCGTTCCCGCAGAGCAAAGACTAACTACCTTATCATGACTAATCACTATTTTCTCGATATAAAGATGTTCTGAAAGGGTGAACAAACATTTACCAGTATAGAGATCCCATATTTTCGCCCCCGAATTCCATGAACCAGTAACTACTCTATCATTACTTACCGCTAGTGCAATAACCGCATCAGTATGACCATGAGGTCCCGCAAGAGTAAGAGGTTGCCAGCAGAGAAATCCTATAGCATCAGTTAATAAGAGGATTTCCTTTTTTAGCTCTTTAGGAAATTTTTCAAACTCCTTATCAAACATCATTTTTTTAGTATTTACAACTTCCATTGCAATTACCATGCCAGTTGAGAATAACAAGATTAAACTGGCCAAGCTTACACTAATTTTCTTCATAATAGTCCCTTTTTGCTACCTACTCTAGTGAGCATTACGTTCTGTCCATTCTATAATTTAAAGTACTCTCTGCAAGAGACACTCGAGGTAAAAACATTTAATTTATAATTTCCTAAGAAGATAGAAATGTAGTTAATTTTTCTAGCGTTTCGCCTTATCTGATCCTTAATAAGCTCCTAGACATAGTTCTATTTTTTATAATTTTTGTCTTTAAAAAGCATAGAGCTAGCCATTGCCAAAACTTTGTTACTTTTAAAAAATCCGCTTTTAGAAAAGATGAAATTACCTATTACAACGAAACGATTGATCCGATTCAGTAACCAACCCTGCAGTTTAAGATTTAACAGGCCCGAAAGCCGTTTTTTCTGCTTTCTCGTCATCGAGCATCAAAATCTGAGAGACCGTATACCGAATCAAGGACCCCTCTTTCAAAATATCTACTATTAATTTTTGCCGATCTGTTAGTTTTACTAAAACTAAAGGTATCGTTCCCCTAACTCCAATAAACTCTTTTAAAGGAAATGTCACTAATAATTTATTAGTGACCTCTTCGAAGTTTGGTATGGGATTACCAGATTGTATACAAAATTCAGCTCTATGTTGCGTTCCTCTACCTCATTTGTCAATCATTCGGCAAAGATAAAAAAACATTAACAATTAATGGATTACATTTGACTGATAAAGGTTTTTGAGTAAAGGGCTTTACTTCAACATCTTCGGGAAACAAGCCGGTACTCCCAATTTCAACAAGATCGGTTCTATACAGCAATCGAAATTGACTCGCTACGGATACCCTATAAAGCATTTACAAGAGACTCACCTAATGCTTTATAAGAATGGTATAAACATATGAAAAGGACAAGCCCTACATTGCGATGCAAAACCTGTCCTTTTATAAAATGCATGTATCTTATATCTATCTATTACTATTGAATAAGACAGTTTGAAACTGATGAAAACTTTTCAGACCAATTAGCAGGTCTTCTAATATTCAAGCGATTACGTAAATACGCACGTACATGTTCGGGAAATGTAAAATATATTCTCCCATTCACTTGCTCTTGAGTTTCATTTTTTTTTATTATGCCAAGTTTCTCGGGCAGATCAATAATAAAATCTTTTCCAGCACTAGTTGCTTCATAGGCACACTGAATAAAACTTAATTGTACGTTATCAGCCATTTTAACAATCCACCTACATGGATTTTCTTCCGAAGTTCCTTTTATGTCTACTACCAGGGGCAATATTTTTGCAATATAAGTAGGACGATACACTCGTGGCATAATAACCACTTTATCACCCTGTACTGCTAAGTGACGGTACGTATTAGTACTTTCAGCAGACGTTCGCAAAAGTTTACGAGTATGTATATCCCATATCTCAGTAGCCCCGCTGAGCACGTCACTCATAATAGCATAGTCTTTACTTATCTCTCCTAAATTAAAACCTGAACAAAATTCAAGCACTAGTTCGCCTGTATAAATATTCCAGATCCTTATGGGATCACCACATGCTTTAGTAAGAATCTTATCTCCCTTTATTGTTATGGACTCGATTGAACCAAAATGTCCATTGTCTCCTCCCAGGGTGATACTCTCACCAGTCTTTATATCTCCAATTTTTACACTCCACAGCCTTGTAATGGCATCAAGTGATCCAATTGCTAACTTATCATGGGTTATTGCAACTGCTAAAACTTGTTCCGTCCGCTCAAGTTCATCAATAAGTTTACCTGTATGCATATCCCATAGTTTAATACTACCATCATATGATCCACTTATTAGTTTGTCACCACTTAAAGCTATTGAACTAAGATTTTTGTGATCAAAATCATATAAAGATTGACCTGTACGTATATCGAATATCTTTATTAATCCTGAAGCTTCTCCTTTTGCCCAAAGAGCAATCTTATCGCTACTTATTTCAAAGTTAGAAACTTTTTGCATAGTAAATTCACGTAAACGTTCCCCAGTTTTCATATCCCATATTTCAACGGTAGAATTGGCTCCTCCACATACCACTGTATCATTATGTACTACTAATTGCCCCCTCGAAGAAGAAGGGCTATTAATCGAATACATACATTTACGCGTCCTTACATCCCATATTTGCATCTCTGAATAATCGAATTTAATAACCAACTTATCATCCTTTAGCGCTACGATAAAATCCCTTTGATTATCGTCTCCTTCAAGACCCGAAATTACTAGTGGATGAAGCCCAAGAAATGTAATTGCATCGTGTGACAATACAATTTGTTCTTCAAGAGACGCGACATATTTTTGAAGGTCTTGTGGCAATACTTTCTCAACGTCCGAAGATAATTTCATAATCGATTTATCTACAGATTCCATTTGCATTCCCATTACCGCGCCTACTGCGCATAATGACAATAAACCAGCTGCCCTTAAACTTTTTTTGTTCATAATGATTCCTTTAATATGGCGACTCAAAAATGCAATGCATATTGTGCGCTCTGGAGTGTTTGAAATATAATTTATTGTTGTTATTATACTACATAAAAATTAAAAATTCAAATTTACATAAAACTTAAATTATATACTGACCACCTAATCAAAGAGCGAATGTACTTATTAACAGGAATAGTTCTCTGATAGTAAAAGATAAACCTTATTATAAAAAATCTAACGAGTTCCACAAGCAACTTTTTCTGCTTTTTCATCATCAAGCATCAAAATCTGAGTAGACATATACCGAATCAACGTACTGCTTAGAATATCATACCCATAGGTATGAGCGGTCTTAACAACGTCGTTATAGGTCTTTGCATGAAGAAGCTCGCGCTGTACTACTTCATCTTCTTTAATTCTTGCAAAAAAATCCTCAAGTTGCTGTTCATTGGCCGGTTGGTTTGACCCCCAACGTATAAACTGATCTATCCAGAAGCCAGCGTTGTCCAGCCATCCATTGCCTTCACGCCCCCATTGCGCACCCGTTTTTGCCTTCTTTCCTGCTGCTAAATTTTCTAATTCTTCTAAAGATAAGAGTACTACTCTACCAGCCTGTGCACGAACTATTTCAGCAGGCGTAACAGTGAACCCTATCTCCCTCGCAATGACAGCTACATCTGCAACTTCTTTTGTACGATATAATCGATCTTGCAAAGCTTGATCAGCCGAAACTCGAGCAAAAAATTCTTTCAGTCCTTGTAACATGTGATATTTCCTTATGTAAAAGCAGTTTTTGACTTTAAAATATAAGTACTATTATAGCATACATTACATACAGATACTGTATATCCTAAAACCAGTAGGATGCCTTCAACAGGGCGCCCTGGTTTTAAAACTAAAAATGATGATCAAAAATCGATGAGATAGAGTGCATTCACTACAGCACCACAATCATTGAATTCTAGTGGCCCGCCATTACATAACTTGTTTAGAATAAAGGTATAAAAATGAGATTAAAATTAAAAAGGAGTTGGATGACGGAATGGGTGAAATAGAGAAACTGGTGTGCCCAGTAGGATTCGAACCTACGACCTACGGATTAGAAATCCGTTGCTCTATCCTGCTGAGCTATGGGCACCTTTTAAGAAGCTTTTTCAGTATACTCTATATCTATTAAAGAGACAATATTAAAGATAGTAAAAATAGTAAGCACCTGTACTGCCTTTTCTATGCAACAAAAAAACCTAAATCCTACGCAATTTTTTCCCTATTAACCCTCTTTTACTGCTCGTGAGGAACAAACAGACGGCTAAATTCTTGCGCAATAGCTGACAATGAGGCCCGCTGCTCTAAGGTAATATCGGTTGTTTGTAAGATCTCATTATACAGATCTTGATACACAGAAAATACATAACTTACATATTGACCTGTAAATGATTGTACATCAGCTAAAGCGATGGAATCCAGGAAATTCTCCTGCAATAAAAAGAGCATGAGTGCTTGATCCACAAAGGAATAGGTAACATACTGTCTTTGCCTTAAAAGCTGATATACAATTTGCCCTCGCTGTAGGCTTTTTTGAGAAACAAGATCAAGCTCAGTGCCAAACTGTGAAAACCCGATTAATTCATGATATTGAGCCAACTCTAATCGCAATGCGCGCGTCATCTGTTTTATCGCGCGTGTTTGCGCAGATCCACCTACACGAGAAACCGATAACTCCACATTTACTGCAGGCCGTATTCCCTGATTAAAAAGCTTTGTATCAAGGAAGATTTGCCCATCAGTAATAGAAATAAGGTTAGTAGGAATATAAGCAGTTATATCATCTCCCTGTGTTTGGATAATCGGTAAAGCAGTAATCGAACCACCTGAAAGAAGTTTACCAGCACGTTCAAGTAAGCGAGAATGAAGGTAAAAGACATCACCCGGATAAGCCTCTCTTCCAGGCGCTCTTCTCATTAAAAGCGACATTTCACGATAAGCAATAGCATGATTTCCAAGATCGTCATAAATAATAAGAACATCCTGTTTTTGGTCACGGAAAAACTCTGCCATAGTAGTAGCTACATAAGGGGCTATATAACGATCCACCGCAGCTTCACTGGCGTCCGCGCTTATAACTACGGAATAACTCATAGCTCCCTGCTCTTCTAATAATCGCACAATACGAGCAAGGCTTGCTTGACGCTGACCTATAGAAACATAAATACAAAAAACGTTTTTTCCTTTTTGATGCAGAAGCGTATCAATAGCTAAAGAAGTTTTCCCAGAACCTCTATTTCCAATAACAAGTTCTCTTTGCCCCTTCCCAATTGGTACCAATGCATCAATAACAAGCTTTCCCGTTTCCAGAGATTGATTAATAGGGGATCGTTCAGTAATACCGGGAATAGTAACTTCTATAGGGCGTATTTCCTCATAGGGTACTTCTCCTAATCCATCAATAGGTTCACCTATAGCATTTAGAACTCGTCCTAAAAGCCCCATTCCTACGCCTGTTTTAAAGACCCCGCCTGTTCGTTTTGCAATTTCGAGCTCCACAACCGGAGTTTGAGCACGAATAAGAAAAACTGAAACAGAATCTTCATCAAGGCTCATAACTATACCTTTATTACCCCCTTCAAACTCTATGAGCTCCCCGTATACCGCTCTTTCAAGTCCATGAATTTTACAAAAGGTATCACCTACCTGAACAACGAAGCCAATCTCTTCTAAATTTCCTTTTTCTATATGTGCCAACGATTTTTCAAACAAAGAAACCAGATCCGTTGTTTTAATCTCCATAGGATATCCCTTATAGTGTTGTGCTTAAAGTACGCACGTAATTTCGTATTGACTGTTCAAAATACCTCGTGTTGCTATACATTTTCACACCCGCGATCAGATCGGGATTAAGCTTAACATGATATAAAATATTTTTTCCTGTTTTATTCTCTAAAAAGGTCCTTAAGACAGACAGTTCATCATCCGTAAGAGGTACTGAACTTTCAATAGTAAAAAACATACTATTACGTTTTTCTAAATAAAGATGATAAATATAGTACATAATCCGCGGTATAAGAAATATCCGCTTAGCTTCTAGTAGCATATCTATAAGTGGACTAAAAATATGATCTACTCCAAAACGCATAAAAAGATCATCAAAATTTTTTTTAGTAGCATCGCCATCAAGTTTGGTTAACTGAACATAGAAAAGGGCTCTTCTATGCTCAACAAGATAGCGGCTCAATGTATAAATACGATCTGCTACTTCATCGCTAATATGATCGGAAAAAAGATTTATAAAGGCCTTTGCATATTTTTTTGCAAGAAGCTCATGTGCCACATTCATGATTCTAACTCTTTTAACAGGCGATTTAGATAGGTACGCTTAATCTCAGTATTTTTAAAATGGGCAGCTAAATCTTTTTCTAAATGAGCAAGCACTAAAGGCTTAATCTTTTTGTAAAGAAGTGTTCGATGATTTTTTTTTGCCTGGTCTTCAGTTTTCTCTTCATATTTTTTTTTCATAAAGAGCTGCTCATCTCTTTTTTCATGGTCTGTTTTTTCGACCGAATCTCTCCACAAGGTAACTTTACTACTGAGTTCTTGGCATTCTTGGTTTTGCGCATGTATAGACTCCTCAACCTGCCTACATTCCTTTAAAATTTTACGATGCTCTTCATGAAGATCACGAGCATCTGTAGATTCTTTCTTTATCGTAGCTTGTACTAAAGGTAACAATAAACGGCTCCATCCATAATACACTAGCCCTAGAAAGACTGCAAAATTAAGAACCGTAAAGAACAGATCAATCATGAAGCACCCGCTCTTTTAGTACAGCACTTACTTCTCGAGCAATAGTTTCCATTTCACTAGGTATCGGCATACTGGTGGGCGTATGAGTTTTATGGTTCATGGGCACATATCCTTCTTTATCAAGAGCCGGCCTTGTAAGAAAAAAATGTTTCTGACATAACTTCCATTGCTCATGTTTATATAAAAAGCGCTCTGCTAACGTTTTTTGTTGATCAACAATAAGCGTTCTTACCTGATGTAAACTCTCCTGATCTTCTTTTACAGCCTCATAACCGGGCCTTAAAAAAAAACGTGTTAAAAGCATATAGGCTCCAATAAAATGGGCCATCTGAATAAGGAGAGTAAAATTTATTGCAAGAGCCATACATGAGCCTTACGAAAAAATAAGCAACATTGCTACAACAAATGCATAAATAGAACTTGTTTCCACAATTCCCAACGCAATCATCATCGATGTTCTAATCTTATTCGACATTTCTGGGTACTTTCCCATACTCTCAACAGCTTTAGATCCAATAAGACCTTGACTTATACTAGGTCCAATGGTGCCTATACCCATAGCAACAGCTGCTCCAATATAAGCAGCCATTTTTACATAATTAATTTCGTCCATGATTTTTCCTTGCAAAAAAGTGAACCACCTTTGACATTTACACCATCATAGCCTAAATAAACCACTTTTTGCAAGTGCAATTTCACGTTTTCTCCCCTTTGGCACACCTCTCTTTTGTAATCACTCACACCCCCTCTAAAAAATACGGTTTTTTCTTTAGATCTTAAACACTCTATACAGTAATTTTTTTAGCCACCTTTGTTATTGAAAACCTCAAGCAAATAGTTCCCTTAGTTAATGGCCACGTTATGTAGTGTTAGTTCTCTGCACTCAACTGAAAAATTGATTTCACTCACCAAACAAAAAAGTGCCTGTATCACATCATTTCAACCGGGTAACATTTTTCTGCTTTTCATAAGACATCAATCGCATCGCTTCTTACATAATCATTCCACTCATTTAACGACTTACATGTTCCTAAAAAAATAAAATCTTTTAAAAAATAAAATCTTTTCTTGAATAGCACGACTGAACTCTAGAGTTATTGAGAATAGTTTCAAAGAGCTTTATAAGATATTTTAAAGAGTAGTCATAATTTCCTTAAAACTGTTGATTCCGCAGTAAGAAAAAACATAAAATAAAACTATCTTAGTAATTAGCGAAAATTAGAATTATTCAACTGTTTTGAAGATAGATTAAAAACAGTTGAAATGATTAAAAAAAAGCACTGATTTTTGAAGAACTAAAAGGAAGATAGAAGACAGCGATTTAAAAAAACAATGATTCTTAAGGATAATAAAGATTCCTTCAAATTTCTAAATCGTGCTACCTAGATATTTTGCACTGTTTTGATCTACCTAAAGAAGGATAATTAACATTAGCACCTCTAATGTTAAAAAGAGACTTAAAAAGTAAACATTTTTTCAAATGAATAGTTTTTTTAGTGTCTTTTTTGAAAAAAAGAAATTTTTATAACAGGAGAGATTTTTACTCCCCGTTAGAATGAAGGCGTAGTGATAGTAATAGCAGAAAGGGATTTATATGATAAAATTTACTAAAATACTTTGCTGTACTGCTCTACTCGCAACTGCAGGAGTCCTGCAGGGACAAGAGGCGAGCAATGAGTCAAATTATTCTTCTACATCAGATTTTTTTAGTTCTATTGTAGCGTTTTTCCACGGCTATGTAGGAAGCAGCGCCGAAGAGAAGTGTCTATCGGATACTACTACAACACAAGGTTTTCCACCCTTAACTAATGAGGTTATTGGGAAAGGACCATTTTCACAAAAGATAGATTTTTTTGATTCTATGGGATGGAATTTAACAAAAAATAGTGTAATGAAAGAGCTCTACTTCTTCACAAATTCTCACGAATCCCACGAAGCATTTAACAGAATTAATGCACTAAAGAAACTTTATGACAAAAATAATTTTTCACAGAAAGATGTTCAAGAAAAATCCCTCATACCAAAAATTATACACCAAATTTGGATCGGCCCCGATAAACCACCAGCAATTCTAGAAGAATCTCAAAAAAGCATACAAAAATATCACCAAAATTGGGAATATAAGTTATGGACTGACGCGGACATTACCGATCTAAAACTTTATAATCAAAAGCTTTATGATTTATCGGACAATTATAATGAAAAAGCAGATATTTTACGCTATGAAATTCTACATACATATGGTGGTATATACCTCAATGTCAACTTTATCTGCCTCAAGCCATTTGATGCACTTCTTCACTACGATTTATGCGTTTCTATCCAACCGCTCTATTGCGAAGCTGAGATTGCTAACAGCATAATAGGTTCAGTTCCCAAAAATCCTATCTTACAAGAGTGTATTCATACAATAAAAGATGGCTGGAATGCTTTTCATACTTTGGGCATGCCCAATAACACAGGATCTAGCCATTTTCAAAAATCCTTTATGAAATTTGTTACCAGCAAGACTCTCACTATTATTGCTTTCCCTGCAAGCTTTTTCTATCCGATTGAGGATGAAGATAAATTAATTGAGATAAATAGCTCTTGCAAAGAGAATGTTCAAAAGATCCAATCGCATGTCAATCCTGAATGCTTTGCCGTACAGTGCAGAGCCGAAACCGGGTGATAAATCTAAGAAACTAGCCTATTAATTATAGAAGAGGAGTAATCAATTAGAGTACAGGGAAACGGTAAAGACCAAAAAGTACCCACCAACCATTCATAAAGAGCTGCGGGGTGCTGGTATTGGGTTCTACCGAATTTTGTATATTTCCCTTTATAGGTTGGAAAGTAATAGAGTTACTTCTTGACAGTTAAAAGAATACCTTAAGAAATAACAGGGTATGATACTTCACCCTTACATAAGAAGTGGGAAACACAATACAAGGAGTTTATATGAGAATATTTACTAGAGTACTATACTCTATTCTAGTGCTAGGAATGACACCATTCCTTCATACTAAAGTAGATTTTTTTGAATCTATGGGGTGGCATTTGCCAAAAAATATCGAATCAATAAATAGGATTTTTTTTGCTAATCACGAAGTTGCACAAAACTCACTGAGAAGAATTCACTTACTGAAAAATCTCTATGATAAAAATCACTTTTCTCAGGATTCTACTCACAAGCCCCACAGAATACCAAAAAAAATACATCAAATTTGGGTAGGCCCTAATAAGCCGCCTGCAATTTTTGCAGAATCTCAAAGAAGCATACAACACCTCCACCCAGATTGGGAATATAAATTATGGACAGATGCCGATGTACCCGCTTTCCAACTGCATAACGAAGGCCTTTATAATTCGTCAGTAAACTATGGAGAAAAAGCCGATATTCTGCGTTATGAGATTCTATACCGGATTGGAGGAATATACCTCGATATTGACTTTGTATGTCTCAAACCACTCGATGTGCTTCTTCAATATGATCTATGCGCCTCTATTCAGCCACTCGATTGTGATGCAGACCTTGCCAATGGCATAATAGGTTCTGCTCCATGGAATCCAATACTCGAAGACTGTATCTTGAGACTAAAGGATACCTGGCATGATTTCCATCCACTAAGCGTACTTGATAAAAGCGGACCCCGCCATTTTCAAAAATCTTTTATGAAATTTGCTGCACACGAAACAATGAATATAATTGCGTTTCCTAAAAGTTATTTCTATCCGATCGATCTCGAAGATAGACTTATTGGTTTGGTAAACCATAACGGTCAAAATAATCTAAGAATCGAGTCACTTATTAGACCTGAAAGTTTTGCAGTGCATTATTGGGCAGGGTCATGGTGGAAAATCGCAGAAAACGACGAATTGATTAAGTAATAACAGTACTTATTAAACAGTAAGATGCTTGTAAAATGCCCATAAAGAAACTATCGGGTGATAAAAATAGTTTCTTTATGGGAAGCTATTGCGCTCTCGCATATTTTTTGTGTTTCATCTAAGCGTTAAAAATAAGAGCATTTACCTATCTGCTCTACAATTACATGCGAGATGCAAGAGGTATATACTTTATTGTTTTGTAAAAATAAAAAGAGTGAATAAGAGTAGCGACTTTCCGCGCACACGAATTGATAACAGGAGTTCCGCAAAATTATTGAAAAATCTGAACCATATTGACTTTTGAAAAGAATTGGGCTCTACTACTAGTGAATTAAACCGGATAGGAGAGCACAATGATCGGTACCGAACGAA
>JACDFK010000127.1 GCA_013815795.1 Candidatus Babelota bacterium
GAGGTACACAGCTACTCCTCGGGAATTAAAATCTTTCTCTTTTTACTGTATTTAATTAGTTTTAAATGCTGCCAACCTTTGTTAATACGATAAATATATAAAGAATGAGCTGCTATTGACTGCTTTTTTCGAAATTAAGTATTTCAAACGGTTGTGTTATCGCCTTGGTAAATTCATTCGTAATTTCGTTTATAGTATAGAATGTGTAAGAAATTTGACATGGTTCTCTATTGTTTCAAGATGACTAGTGGAAATATTGACTTCGTGCTACCGTAGTATCGGTGACTCGTCACAGTGGTTTTAGAAAAAAACAGAGTGGTAGTTGGTCTTCTTATGATACCCTTCTATCTACAGGCACCTTTACTACCAATTCGCTTCAATAGTTTATCCCTCTGTCTACAAAAACTTTAGTATTTTATAGACAGATCTTAGTGTGACCGGTAGCCGTCATGAGCTTAAGAAATTCTTTTTGTATTCCAAATGTAAGAGCAGCCTCTGGTCTACTAGTCCAATCGCTAGAATAGGTAGAACGCTGCCACACAATCAATGTTCCATCACACGATACACTTATAATCTTATTTTTATCAGGCATAAATGTTATTGATCTGATAATTGAGGTATGCCCTTTGAGTTTTTTTAACTGTTTTCCGCTTACTGCATCCCATACGTGAATTATTCCCTTATCTGATCCAGTTGCAATCAGATCTCCCTCAGTGCTAAAAGCTACGTAATGAATTTCGCCTGTATGGCCTTTGAGCTCATGCACTAGTTCTCCAGATATTTTACACAGGCGAGCGGTAGTATCTAAAGATCCGGTAAGAATGTAGTCTCCTCCAGAGCTAAATGCTACTGAAGTAATACCATCTGTATGGCCTGTAAAAGTGTGTATGAGTTCTGCAGAGTTTTTATAAAGGCGCGCTGTATGGTCCAAAGATCCCGTAAGGATATATTCTCCCTGAGAACTAAATGCTACTGCTGCAATAGCCTCTGTATGTCCTGTAAAGAGGTATACTAGTTCTCCTGATGTCTTATATAAATAAGCTCTAGTATCTTCAGATCCCATAAGAACATATTTTCCCTCGGGGCTACATTTGATCGAAAAGACAGGCTCTGTAGGTCCTGAAAAATGGTGTAGTAGTTCTCCTGATATCTTAAAAATGCGAACAATACCAGGATATACGAAAGGAAGTTCTGTTGATACAGTACTGATATACTTTCCATCAGTGCTAAATGCTACTGAACTAATACATCCCTTATTTTCTTTAAAAAGGGATAGTAATTCTTTCGATATTTTATACAAGTAGGTTATTTCATTACCAGAGCTGAAAATAAGAGAGTCTCCGTCAGGGTTACATGCTACTGAATCAATTTTTTTTTCTACTGCTATCGTCTTACAGGGTGAATAGTCATATCCCAGTGTAGTGCCCATAACTAGAGAGGTAATATAATAGGTCACATCGTGAGGTAAAACCTCCATACACTGTACGTATATCCCCCAACCACTCGTTATGAAAGGAAGAAAGAGTAGTTTTTTTATAGCACTATTCATAAAATATCCTTGTTACGATCGTTTAGTTGAGTCTCTTTTGATAGTTCTTATATAAAGAATAACAAAGAATAAGATAGAAGAGCGCACAAAACAGTGCCTAATTTGTTTATAATAGGGTCTATTACGACAGAAAAGTATAGCACATAAGGAAAGTGGATCAAAATTTTCAGTTTTTTTAAAACATGTAAAAGTATTTTTTGAAGGCACAGCGATATATGAAAGCTCTTTAGAGAATTTATTTTTTGGATGAGGAGGACAAGGCTCCATGGTAAGGTTAGTGGAGAAGTTCACTAGAGGGAACAGCTTGAACCTGGTTAAGAGATAGCCAAAAAGGGATAGGTGGTAAAAACTGCTTGAAATCTGCTCTCTCGATTTCGAAAGGTGAAATGCTTGAACCGCACTTAACTAGTAAGGGTTCCTAAGGGTGTTTTTAAATTTTAAACATATGACAAAACTTATGTAATTTATTGACCGTGTCTTATAGATTAAAGTTACATCAGCATGTGTAGACTGAAATGTAGGGAATTTTAGAAATGACATGAGTGAGGTTAGTATAACTTCTTCACAAACCCACACATATCATCAAAAAGAATGCTATTCCTATCATTCCTGAAGATCTTCCTTGTGTATCTGGCTAAATTCATCATAGTTTGATAGTCATAGTTTTGGTAACAGTGCTCCTATGATGCACTCACATGTGTATAAGATCAATAATTTTTATTTTCCTCGAGCTTTTTTTAATGTGATAACTCTCTATAAAAACGGCATACTATTGAGTGCTTTTTTGAAAATTAAGTAGGTAGGGCGGATTTATAAAAATGGTAATAAATCCGCCCTACGTTCACTTGCTCAAGCAGAGGTAGGAAGTTTGCTCTGTCTCTGCTAAAATATCAACCGAACCTAGGATGAAAGCTTCCCCATTTTCTTAGGGTGGATAACAATCCCCGAACAGTTTGCGTTATTTATTATCAGGATTCGATTCTTTGCCCTTAAATTCTGGTAGCATCATTCGTACTCCTCCCGTAGGAATTTTTACTTTTTTGTGAGATTCTTGTTGCTCTGTTTGAGTACTCTGTGATGTAGTGCGCTGTCCGCTTGACTTCTGCTGTCCCGTTGACTGTTGCTTTCCAGTAGTCTGCTCTGTTGTCTCTTTAGGGAGTATAATTGGTAGTTCACCTTTTTCTTTGAACTCTTTTTTTAGGAACTCAGGAATAGGGCTTTCTTTAACGTTTTCAGACCAAACT
>JACDFK010000128.1 GCA_013815795.1 Candidatus Babelota bacterium
GAGCGTATGTGTGGCAAACCTTACTTCGGAATTATGCCTTGCCTATACTTTTCCCTTGCTCGATGAATCACGGAATTTGTTAAAATGCCTTGCTGTTCGTGAGCCGTTTTCTCTTTCTATTGCCTATTACAACGATGTTACTTCGGTGTTCCATTTTATAGTGGCAATGGTTTACTATCTTAAACAGAAAGACCTTAGTTTTTATGAGCACTTTCTTAAGGAAGGCGGTCTTTCGCTTATTTCTTGGCTCGCTGCTGAAAAAGTTACCGATGAAGTGGTGAGCGAAGGCAAAACTGCCTCGCAAAAAGCTGCCGAGTTAGGTCTTGCTGAGTTGTCCCAGCATATTATGGACGAAGTTGGCCGTGCTTATTGATAGGAAGGCGCTTGAATCAAAAGCAGAGATTGTGTTTGCTATTCTCTTGGACCGCATAACAAGAATAGTAGAGAAGATTCTGCAAGTTGTTTGATGTGTAACTTTTATGGTAGTAAGCTCAGACTCAAAAAATGGTGAAGAAGGTAATCGCTCTCCTACTTAGTCGCCTGAAAGGCTCTTTCTTACCATTGTCGCTCTTACTCTATCCACCTCCTTTTTACGTGCTTCCTTCTAGCTACGCATTTGATATTGGCCTTAGGATAATGCATTATAGTATGTACTAATAGAATTTATTTTTATTAGGTAGGTATTGTGCGGAGCTAAAGGCCTAGAGAACAGAGGAGCTTTTTTGCTTCTGAGGTACTAGAACCGGCAAAAACATAGTCATTAGTCGGAATGACGATTAGGAAATAGTAAGCCAGAGGTAGATGCAGTTTCTAAAAAATTAAGGCTTTACTCAAGAGGTGAATCCTGATGATTCACAAAAACAATGTTCTATACCATACAGGACTTAGGCAACATTGGATAAAGATCTGATCAGATCGCTGTTTCTTTATTTTAAAATAAGTCTTTTTACGTCTACATGATTGAAGATCGAACTTTATCGAGCTCTTAATTGCTCGAAACTCTAATCTGAAAGTAGTTGATGATGGTCACAAGAGGAAATTAATATTGACAAAAAAGAGCATATGGGGTCCAATTAAGAAAAATCACCCTCAAAAAAGGATCCCCTATGCTCCATTCAATTATAGACAATTCTAAGAAATTTTATACTAATTTTATTTTGAATTTTGCTTGTGGCGTTATTTTAACGCCACAAAGAAAGACAGTTCCTTCTATTGCTAAAGTTCTCAATGTAACTGACAGTAGCATTTATCGCACGCTGAAAAAACAAATGCCCTATGTATCTTTTTCACCACACCACTTTTTTGATTACATTAAACCCTTTTCACAAGACGGATTCTTTGTTATTGATGATTCGGTTGTCACCAAGCAATTTTCTAAATCTATTGCAGGAACTTCTGAAGTGTTCGATACGATTACCAATAGATCTTGCTTGGGATTATCGCTCATAACGGTTGCTTGGACGAACGGTAGCGAAACTATACCTCTCGTATATGCTTTATGGTACAATAAAGACGTTGCAAAAGACGAATATAAAACGAAAATAGCTCTTGCTCAAGAGCTTATTCTCTCTATTCCGTCTTCAATTGCTGCACACGGACTAATCTTTGATGGCCTTTATGCGACTAAAGAGATGATGGAATTTCTCGTGCAGAAGAACATTCGATTTGTTGCACGAGCAGCTACTAATAGAGTTGTTCAAAGCAGCGGTTGTAAGCTGTCATTAAAAGAACATCCTGCTTTAAAACTGCGTAGAAACGAACATTCAAGAACAATAAAAGCCGAATGGCATGGACTGATGCTTTATTATACGGTAGAGAAGCGAAAAGATAAGAAAGGAGAAACAAGTATTGTTTTTTTGGTAAGTAACTTCCCAGATTCTTCTAAAGAGTATGTTCGTATATATAAACTGAGATGGGGCATTGAGATGTTTCACAGAACGGCTAAGCAGAGTTTGGGGCTCAAGGACTGTCAATCAATTAATCTTGATATGCAAAAAGTCCGTATATGCAATCTTTTCTATATATACGCTTTTTTGCAATACCAAAAAAAATTACGAAAAGCTTCTAGCGTTGAATCTGTTATGCGCTCACTGCAGATGCTAAAATCCGAAGAACTCATGATAGCTTTAGTTGCTTTCAATCAGATCTTTCATGAAAACAACTAAGTCCTGTAAGTTAAGCAAAAGAACTACTAACGTTATGTTATATACACTAGTTAATGGTAAAGCCCCATAAAAAACTATTGTAAATAATCAAAAGAGGTAGTTTCACTATAATTGTTATCATTATTCCCATACATCCTAACAAAAAAGGAGTTTTTATGAAACATACTATGAGAGTGCTCTCGATAGCGCTGCTAGTGAGTTCTGTATCTGTGTTCGCGCTAGCTAGAAAATCCACAAGCAAGGAGCAATCGGCAAAATGCACGGTTGATTATGTTGTGGTTGGAGGGGGAACTGCAGGATGTGTAATAGCTCGTCTCTTGTCAGATAACTTCTCTAACAGTGTAACTCTGCTTGAGCGGGGTGAAAATACCCTAAACGATCCAATAATAAACGCCTGTAGTTTTGAAAACATTCCTGTTATTACCACAAACCCTAAATACACCACCAACTTCTTTGCTTTAAATGCAACCGTTGGTCCTACAGTTATAGGAAATGGAACAATGCTCGGAGGAAGCAGTTCTCACAATTATTTTCTTGCCGTACGTGGAGATCAGGTCTATAACGAATGGGCAGCTATCTCTGGTGATTCTCGCTGGCTTCTTTCTAATATAATTCCTCTGGAAA
>JACDFK010000011.1 GCA_013815795.1 Candidatus Babelota bacterium
ATCCTTTCTTTGGCACAAAACAGAGCAGTAATAAACAGTTTTACAACGGCCACATTGTAACATATCATCTTTTTTTGCACAGACACCACAGGATTGAGTAGGTAAATTTTTCTGGATAAAGATGTTTAAAACCTCTTCCTTGGCCTTAATGGTGCCTGTTTCTCTATTCACTTTATAATTACTGATAACCTGTGGTGCCTCAATACCTAGTAAGTTGATAACCTTACTTTTGAGAGATTCTATCTGGAGTATAAAATCATCACCATCCAACCATAAAGCAGAAAATGCTAACTGAATCTCATTGTCATAGGCACATGCCTCGGTAAGGGAATTTCCTTCAAGATCTTTAGTGCCCTCAAAAAAAGGCTTATGTATTGTCATCCATCCTTGGAGCACTTTTTTAAAATTACACGTATTTTGATCTCCGTCTTTTACCATGAGAGCATATACCTTCTCATCACTTATGAAAGGATATTCCCCCGCTTGCATGAGTATACAACTAAGTAATAGACGAGCAAGTCTTCCGTCTCCATTGGAGAAAGGATGTATTTGAGTAAGACGCACATGAGCAAAGGTTGCTATTTCAAAATGATCAGTCGTGCTTTTTGCGAGATCCTTGAGATTTTTAAGGTATTCTTCCATGTGCAAGGGAACATCACAACAATCAGAGATTCGAACAAAATATTTATCATATAACTTCTGTTCTTCTAAAGTAAGACACTCAGACACACGAGCAAGAGGCAAGGAATTTAGTTTTTGCAAAACGACCATTACAGCACCTTTTTCTTCACAGTCCATTAATTTAAAATCAACTTCATTCGTTGTTTTTTTAAATAAGACCCCTAATTTTTTTTTAAATTTTCCTAAATTATCATTTATAAAAAGGCCTTTGCCAAAATCATCACCAATATTATGCATTATAAGAGCTTGAATTTTTTTAAGATCCTCCAAAGTCCACTCTTGTACCGACATAGTAAGAAGAGTAGCTTGTGCAACTCGAAGAGCAACGCAAAAATTAAGTAGTTCAGTGGCTCTTAAAGCAGAACTCATACTGCTTAAAATAAGATTTACCACATGCTTCGAGCAATTGTTAATACCTATTCCAAACGATCTATCTTCTAATTTTCCAGCACAGCTAAGACGTGCTCCCATAGTATAATAATAGGCAGGGAATCGTTTTAACGAGACACCTCCCGACTGTATAGATTCTGAAACACGAAAACTGTCCATACTTTTAAGAGCGCCCGATATGAAAAATGAAAGTAACATTATACTTTTAACAAGGTTCATCAAGTTCCTTTCTTTAGTTTGATAGAGAGCTTATTAGTATACTTTCCACATAGTGAAAAGCAAAATGAAAGTTAAAAAAAGAGGAGTCTGAAACTACTAATTCTATCTTGTAAAGGTATCTTAAAACTTTACACTACGAACCTATTGTAAAGGCTTTAAAAAAACAGTTGAGCACGTAAATTTTCTAACGTTGTGTCCTTAACAGGATCATAAGAGAATTACAAATTGTGGCTAGAAAGACTTTACATCACATAAAAGAGGTTTTTCTTAGGTTGTTATTATAAATCATGATGAAAATTTTCGTGTGCTACCAAAGCGAGTAAAATTTATTTTAATTGATGATATTCAGCGCATATGCCAGAAGTGTTAATTGATCAATCATATAAAATCTATAACACCTACACCATTCAAATCACTTTTTTTGGTGCGCCACTACAGTGATCTTTAGGAATAACGTTTATCGCCTTATCCCATGGATGTTTTCTGAAATTTTTAATAATTTTCTAAAAAAGCTGCAATGTCGATAATGCGATAAAAATAACCCTCCGTTTCCACCAATGAGGTAACACCGCCTAAATGAAATAAGATGGGAACGGTTGCATAACCTCTAGGAACTTTGAGAGCGTTTATTTTTTCTTTCAGGGTATCGATAATATCCGAACCAATTTCTCGTCGCTTACATTTAAATTCACAGACAAATAAATTTTTTGTAGCGGTTTGGACTAAGTAATCGATTTGACAGCCTTTAGTGCTTAGACTAGATGATTGTCTATACGGACCATCGCATACTACATCGCTAGCCGAAATTCCCATTGATTTTAAGAGCAGCGGGCGGTTCTGTAACAACAAATACTCTAACTGTAATCCAATATGAGCATCAAATCAGGGTAGGTGGGATAAGGAAGTATCAATAAAACCACCTACATCGATTTTAGCGCGTTGTGGTTCAATTACCTTTAAGTAAGAGCGCATGTAAGGGTCACAGACGCGATATAAGCTTTGTTTAAGTGGCTTTGTAGTTTTAAAAGACCATAAATTTTGTTTTCGAACAAATCCGGCAGTAATTAAATGTTCCATTAGTCGACTCAATGTTCCACTGAGAGCAAAACCAATAGCTTCACGAACCTCTGAAAGAGTTTTCATTCCCTCTTTAAGCGAGTCTAATATTTTTTTATATACAGCTCCTTTGCCATTAAAAAGGTCATGAAAAATACGATCAAATTCTAATACTAGCAGCCCATCCTTTTCAAAGCATAATTGTTTAATTAAAGCATCAGCGGATATCCCAGGAGTAACTTGTTCTAGATACCAAGGAACACCCCCTAAGTTAGCCAGAAGCGTGTAAATATCATAGGTCGAGCCTTGAAAGCCTAGAGCTTTTAATAGATGAGCACTTTCAACTAGAGAGAGAGGCTCCACGGTGAGAGTCAGATTCACCCGACCAAAAAAAGCAGTATTTTTTAAGATATTCTCTTCAATCCATGTTGATACAGATCCGCACAGAACAACAATAATAAGCTTTGTTTGTTTATCCCACCAAGCCTTTAGTTTCGGAACAAAGCTTGGATCTTTAGCCCCCATCCAGGAAATTTCATCCAAAAGAATAATATCTCCCTTTTGTACGTGTAAGGACAGATGCTCTAATGCATCGCTCCAATCTGAAAAGGTAAAAGGAGCCACTTTTAAAAAAGAAGCAAGCTGTCTAGCAAAATAATCTCTTGGTTTTTGAGCAGTCATTCCTTTTTGCTGAGCAAGTCCGGAAAAACTCCATAATCTATTTTTTGTGTTTTTTGAAGCAAATTCTCTAATTAATTGGCTTTTGCCAATTCGACGCCTGCCTTTCACTACAACCAAACTGGGAACTGATTTATGGTACAGTGCGTGTAGTTTTTCTAACTCTTTTTTTCTGCCGATAAACGGTTGTAATTTCATAAGATCCTCTTTTTGTGCTCAACTGAGCTATTATAATAACATGAGCACAAAATAATATTTATAAAAAGTGCTCAAATTGATTATTTATAAGCCTTAAGCACTTTTCGGTTCTAATGTCAACGATAATAATAGATCTCTTTCATAACCTATTTTAAGTAATAGAATAGTAGAAAGGTTAAGTAGGAGGTTTTGCTCGGAGTAAGAACATTGAATTGCGGGAAAAATAGTTACAATAAAAAATCTTTGGAAAGACAAGTTCAAAGAACTTTATACTGTCTAAGTGTATAATGTAAAAGGAGAGGGAAGAAATGGCTATACTAATTTGAATTTTTTAATCTTCTACTTTCCTTAAGAGCCTTAGATATATTTTCTAGATCTTGGATACGTACGCTCGCGAGCCCATGATTGGGCGAGCGCATAACATATATCTTTGAAGAAAAAATATCAGGTTGCCACCCAAAATTAAACTCTGTTGATTCGATAAACAAGCTATACGTTATTTTACCTACAAAACACACAACTAGGGGCCGATACTGCTTTATAAAACTATACAAGCGTTCTCTACCCGGGGTAGCTTCATCTCGCTTAACCTCGCTTGCTTTCTGAGTCGGTCGATCAACCATATTGACAAACCCAAATTTATATTTTTTTTTCAAGTGATCCATATAGATTTTTTTAAGTTGCACATCATCTTGTAGAACCGAGCGGGGCTCATCCACTAATCCTGCATCATGCAAAAGATACCAAAACATTTTATTGCTTGAAAAGGGAATACCTCGCTTGTATGAACCAGGCGATGGATTTACACCCACGAACAAAATATGTAAACCAAGGCCTACTTGATAGTGTATCATAAGGTTTACCCCATACGACTAATAGCTTTACTATGAAATACATCTCTCCAGAGGAAACTTTTAACTATCAAAACCAATGGAGCTCATTACAAACTATACCATTTTTCTTCGTTCAAACGGTATAATTTCTTGGAGCCTCTAGCCCTAGTTCACTCGTAGAATAGTAAGTATTCCTCTCCATGTTATATTTTTGGCAGAAAAAATCGACTTCCTATGATTCTATAAACAGTTATAAGAGGGGGACTGAACCGCCATATTTTATACCGATTTTTTTGGAAAAAACGCGGGAAAATCGGTAACGTTTTCAGCAGTGTTTCTGTTTTGATATCCCTCAAGCACAATGCTACTTCTACTAAAATCATAAAAGTCTTCCGTCAAGGCCACATGCGTTGAAATAGAGCGTTTTTTATGATTTACAAAGAGTTATAGAATGTAGATAATTAGAGTTTAAAAATCGATCGATTATGTGTAAAGCACTCTACAGCCTTACTTCATTAGGAAGATATTAAAAATAAACAGGCGTATCATAACAGTTAGATCCGCTATTTTTTGTGTGTAAAATATTACCTCTAAATAGTATTAACAGATCTTTCCAGCCAGTTTTTAGTTACGATAGCAGCACCATTCTGGTTCCGGTGTATAAAGAACATGGAGCACAGGTAGTAAGTACCAAAACTGGAAACATCTTACATAAGTTAGACGCTGAAGATGACATAAGTTACATAGGATTCAATCATGATGGCACCATAATTATAACAGGAGACATTCATGGTAATGTGAGTTTTTGGAAGCATCTAACGAAACAGTATCCATAGACTGAAAAGGGGAACTTAACTCTTTTTCAAGCGTAGCTTATACGTACCATTGCTGATGCGACAAAAACAAGAGAAGGAGATACTAATGAATTTTTTACAATAACTGACTCCCTTGAATTAGCACTATTACAGACAATGCCTGAAGGTGTTATAGAATTCTTGAAAAAATGGTATAATGCTCGTTTAAAAACACAGATAAAGGAAGCAGATGGTCTCTGTGGCTATTTGTAATGAATAATTAACAGCAAGAGATAAGGCCTTCGTGTATACTAAATTGTTTAATGTAGTTTAAATCCCACAGTACATTGCTACCCTCAAGTCTAGTACGTGTAGTTTTTGGATGTTTACTGTATTTACACTTACCATTAAGCGCACTTTCTGTTTTATGTACCTCGTTCTAATGCTGCTGCATAATTAAAAGCGAGAAAATACTTTTCCCATGCTTCATCGGTGAAATTATATTCATTGTCATACAGAAAAAAATCTATAAATACTTCTCTTACACGGAGTATCTCTTTAAGTCGCTTTCTATTTTTTGGATCAGCCACGGTTAAATCTATGAGCTCAAGAGCTCTTTCAAAAGCCTCATGACTGTACTCGAGGTTCCCTTTGTTTTTCCATCGGATAGCTCTACTAATATCGCAGCCTATATTGGCTAGCTGCTCAAAGATCGAAAAAGAAAACCAATGATCAAGTGATAAAGTTTTGTGTAGTATCATTTTTCTACCAAAGAGCTAACAATAGTTCTTATTATAATTTGTACATTTATATCATCAACTCCACGAATCCTAGTGCCACAAGAGGGACGAATATTTATTATCGAGTCAAATTCGATCCAATCTTCGCCGGGGGCATTAGGGTAGAGGTTTATATGCCCCATAGATCTTTTTGCTGGGAACCATGCTCTAAAAGAAAAGCTTCTGCGTCAGAATGCATCACTACATCTATAACCATAGTGCCTCTTTTGACATTAACAACAGCTTTTATGAGGTTGCCAAACATTTTTTGAGAAAGCTTTTTAAGCTCTTCACGAGAGGTTTTCTGCTGGACAATGTGCATAGAGGGCCCTTACCTTTAAAAAACACCAGTTCATTGTAGTATGAGTATACCATAGTGCTTAACAATCTAAAATTTCTATTTCTACAAGCATAGAACAGAAGCTTCACTTATATGGCTACATGGTAGTTACTACCGACAGGACAGTTCTAACTCTCCACAGCCAGCTTAAACAGTTCTTTAAGGGTACTTTGATCGATCAAGTGCCGGTTGAGGATTTTTCACAAAGAGGCTTTCAGGAGCTCTTATAAGAAAAATCGTCTCACTTTTTTCATTATATTCCACTCAGCCTGCTCTCTGTATCCTTGATCTTCTATGTGGTACGATTTTTATATCGATTACTGTCCTGTATAGTAGAGAGATTATTAATGCGGATTATTAGATCTCGACTCTTTTTTAGAAGGATGATCCATTTTTTCAATTTTTTCTGCATAAAGGTTTAAAAGGTAGAATTTTTTATACAGTTGCCACGCTGATTCTTTTCGGGTCTCTATCCATTCACTAAAACCTACAGAGTGATCCCACACATACACCGTTTTATTTCCCACAACAGTAAAAAAAGTAGTTCCATTAGGGCTAAATGCTACTAAATCGATTCCTGTAGGATCCTCCATTTCTATGAGTTCTTCTCCCGATGCGCTATCCACAAGAGAAGCTCTATTGTCTGGTGATTTTACAGCTATGGTACAACCATCAGGACTAAATACTGCGAGAGGAAGTTTCTTGTTATTATAGAGCAGTTTTCCTGTTGTGACACTCCAGAGAGACGTAATATCTTTAGATCCCGTAACAAGAGTAGTGCCATCGAGAGTACATGTTTCCTTTGATCCGCTAGTAATAATAGTACCCTTGGAGATAAACGCTACCGAACAAATAAAGTTACTATGACCTCTAAGCTTAAAGAGCTGATCTCCCGTTTGTGCATTCCACAGACATGCTATTTTCTCTCGTGATCCGGTAGCAATAATAGAGCCATCAGGGCTAAACGCAACGGATAAGATTGGAGAGGTATGGCCAATGAAGTACACTCGTTGATTTCCAGTTTGGACATCCCACAGACAAGCTGTCGTATCATTTGATCCCGTAAGAACAGTGTGCCTGTCTGTAGGGCTACATGCAACGGAATTAATCCCTTTTCTATGACCCTTAAACACCTTTATCATTGCTCCCGTTGTAGCATTCCACACAGTAGCTGTCGTATCTAATGAACCCACAACTACCATCGTGCCATCAAAGCTAAATGCTACTGAGGTAATTATATCAACATGACCTAGAAACTCATGACGCTGTTCGTTCGTTTTAAGATCCCAAAGACTAGCTGTTTTATCATGTAATCCTATGAGTACAGTTTTCCCATCAGGGCTCACTGCTAACGCATTTATCTCTTTTTTAGTTTTGCAAAGAGTTTTTGAAAACGTGTAATTATAGTTTAATGAATGATCAATTGCTAATGAAATGATATACCACGTGACCTCTTGAGGAAGATTTTTAAGGTAGATAAGCATACCATAAGAGTGAGATCGACTATCTTTATCGCTAAAAGTGGGAGTAGTAGTAGGAATTAGATTTTTCTGCTCATTCATACCGTACATGCTTGATCCCGTTAAAGAGAGCGTTATCAAGGCTCGTAATGATAGGGTGTGTGTAAATATTTTCATACATCATCTTTCGTGTATTATAGAGACACTACGTCTATGTTTATAAGTTTATAGATACTGAGACTTTTTTTTCTAGTGTGCTCTATGTATCGTTTCTAACGTGAAAGAGTTCCCTTTTATATACTGCAAAATACTGGAAATCTGATACGTTTTTGTTTTTGGGAGAAAGCAATAAATTCAAGCACTAATTATCAGCATAGTCTTCTATGTTTATTTGTCAATAATAATCCAAAAGTCTCTATAATATACATTTTACAAAAGAGATTTTATTGCTTATTAACGTGAGCTCGATCTAAGGAATCTACAAAAAAAGTCCATTGTGCTAATCTTTTTTTAATATTCAACGTCAAAAAAAGGGTTACACAATGGACTTAACTACAAGTTTCTATTATCTAGATGAATTTTGCAAGTCGTTCGAAGAATGCGTGGGAAAGCGCACGTTGAGTTCTGGAAAGCACAAAAGGATGAGAGCAATGTGCTTATCGTTAAGTGAAGTTATGACAATAATGGTGCATTAACCATGTATCTGGATTTAAAACATTTAAAGATTATTATATGCGATCCGGTCAGATCAGATCAGCATTTCCAACAATGCCAAGCTACAATCGGTTCGTAGAGCTCTAGCAAAAAGCGCTTGTTTCCCTTACCGTGCTTGCTAAAGTGTTTGGAAAGTCTGCGTGTGACGGTATTTCATTCATTGATAGTTTTTCACTGAAAGTATGTCATCCAAAAAGAATTTCTTCTCATAAAGTATTTAAAGGATTAGCTACTCGAGGAAAGACAAGTGTAGGATGGTTTTTCGGATTCAAGCTGCACGTCGTCGTTACTAGTCAAGGGGAAGTTATAGACTTTTCACTAACCCCCGGCAACATCGCTGATAATAATTCTGATTTACTAGAAAAGCTTATGAAAAACATTCAAGGAAAAGTCTATGGAGACAAAGGATACCTTATTAACAGTGCGTTATTTCAAAAACTCTATTCTCAAGGGATTCATCTGGTTACTAAAATCAGAAGAAATATGCGAAACTCACTCATGGATATTTCTGATAAACTGCTTTTCGAAAGCGCGGTATAATAGAATCTGTTGGATCTCTACTGAAAAATACCTGTCACATAGAGCATTCTCGATATCGAAATCCATTAACGCTTCTGAATAATGTTTGTGCCTGTTTAATCACTTATGCTTTTCGTGAAAATAAACCATCTATTAAACGAATTGATTTTATACTTCCTTGTAACCGTATAGATTGAAAAAAACATCTCTAGAGAGTACACTGGGATAATAAGATTGAACATATATGTAAAAGAGCCCATAATGAAAAAATTACCTATAGGCATAAGCAATTTCGAGACTATTATTAAAGAAAACTATTTTTATGTGGATAAAACTCAACTTATATATCAACTCTTTGTTACGGGAAAGAAGTATTATTTTCTTGCAAGACCGCGGCGTTTTGGCAAAACGCTTCTCCTTTCAACGCTAAAGGCATTTTTTGAAGGCAAGAGAGAGCTTTTTAAAGGCCTGTGGATTGATTCGAGCAATTATACCTGGGAGTCTTATTCTGTTATTTCTTTAGATTTTTCCGCATTAACTAGTAGTACTCCAAAAGAGCTTAAAAAATCACTTATATATGAATTGGAGTTGCAAGCTGAAAAATTCTCAATCAATCTTTCAAAAGCACCCCTGGCTTAATCTAATATGAAATGCAACGCCTCTCTGATAGAATTAAATTATGGATCTATTCTAACAAAAAGGTGTTACAAAATTATGGGAAAATTTACTCAACTAGCTTACCATGAACGAGACAAAATATATATTGGCCTATGTAAACAAAAGACACAGACAGAAATAGCAAGGGAGCTTGAGAGACATAAATCAACGGTATCAAGAGAAATTAAGAGAAACAGCGATAAGATAGGTTATCTTTATCCCGGGAAGGCGCACGAGTCAGCTCTAGCTCGACACAATAAACATGTTCTAAAAATTGATAAAAACAAGGAGCTGAGGAAATATATTATCCACAACTTAAAGGAGAAATGGTCTCCAAATACTATCGCTGGTCGATGGAATTTGAAATCGCCTGACGTCAAAATAAGTAGTGAAAGTATTTATCGATGGATATATAAACAAAAGCCTTTTTATGATAATAGTATTCTTATAGATTTAAGAAAATGCTTGGTAAGAGCTCACAAAAAGCGGGGATTAAAAAGTAAGATCCCACAGTCAAAAATTAAGGAAAGAATATCGGTGCATGAACGACCTGATCATATTAATAAAAGAATAGAGCTTGGCCATTATGAAGGAGACCTTATATTCACTCATGGTAGTCAATCGAAGAATATATTTACTCTTGTTGAGCGCGTTACTCGACAGGCAATCTTAGTAAAAAATGAAAATAAACGCTCTGAGACTGTTATTCAAGGACTCATCAACTACATACATAAAACAGGAGTTATTATTAAAAGTATAACCTTTGATAATGGTTCTGAATTTGCCGATCACACCAAACTTAATGCCCTTGGCATAAAAACTTATTTCTGTGATCCCGGTTGTCCTTGGCAAAAAGGAAGTATTGAAAATCTTAATGGTTCGATCAGGCGATTCGTTCCGTTTAGTATGAATGCTTTCACCATAACAAAAAAATATATTGATGAGATCTCTGTTAAGATGAACGTAATGCCAAGAAAAATATTAGGTTTTAGAACACCCTTAGAAGCTTCTGTAAATATATTATTAGGAGGTAGAGTGAAGCCCGCCTGAGGCATGAAAAATAAAACTTTCAAAATGAAAACTTTAAGTGTTGCATTTCATTATTGACTTTGCCCCTAACTCCTTCAGACAAACTTAAAGGACTTGTTACAAAATTAGCTGAAAAAAATAAAATCATAGTACTCATTGATGAATATGATTATCCTATTGTAGATGCCCTTGATAATGACAAGCTGGCGAAAGAAAACCTAAAAATAATAAACAACTTTTTTACCGCTCTTAAAGGACATAGTGCACACTTTCGTGCTATGTTTATTACTGGGGTTTCGCCTATCCCTAAAACCTCCATTAAGTCTGGTATGAGTATCCTTGATAATATTTCTCTTGAACCAGAAGCTGCTACACTTCTTGGATATACTAAAGAGGAGTTACTGACTCATTTTTCTGAATATATAGCACAGCTTGCTCGTATTGAAAATACCTCAGAAAAAAAACTAAGTGATGACATACGGCTTTAGTACAATGGGTATAGGTTTTCGGAAAAAGAAGAAAAAGTGTATAACCCTTTTTCGCTGCACTATCTTTTTGAAAGAAAAAAGTTTGACAATTACTGGTTTGATGTAGCGACTCCACAGTTTTTACGCCATTTTCTGGAAGTAAATAACTATGACCTTAAAGCTCTGAGGTTAGATGAGGGATCTTTTATTGCTAATAGCTTAAGGACTCTTTCTATTGACTCATTAAGGCCCGACCTTGAGCTCGGTCCTTTGTTGTTTCAAGCAGGGTATCTTACTATTTCCTCATATGATAAAGAAACTAATAGCTATAGTTTAGAATCACCCAATCGGGAAGTTAAAGAATCCTATGCTATTTTATTAATGGCTACTCTTGCCCATACCAATGAGAGCATCATAAATAAAGCTATACGCCCTATACGCAATGCACTTTTAACGAATGATATGAATGAACTATGCTTGCAATTGAGAATTATCTTTGCTCAGATTCCTTACCACATAACTGAGCATAATGAGAATTTTTATCATGCTCTGGTTCAAAGTTTTTTTCATCTTCTTGGCTTTGAATCCCAATCGGAGATTGTAACAAATCGCGGTCGAATAGATATGGTTGTTTTTACAAAAAAATTCACCTATGTCTTCGAATTTAAAGTTAAAAAGGAACCTAACGTTAAAAACTCCCCAGAAGAAGCTGCTGCTCAGATTGAAGATCGCATGTATTATGAAAGGTATCTCACAAGTTCAAACGCTGAAAAGAAAAGCACAATAGTTATTGTTGGACTTACTTTTAGCAAAATTCCTAGTGAGCCCTCAGTGGCCTGTGATACTAGGATTCTTTCTTAACATAAGAAAGGAAAGATAGCTAATATATTACTAGCATCATAGAGAAGAGATGCATAGAGGGTATAAAGTTTAAGATTTTCTTGTCCAGTATTTTTTATGTAAAGAATGGCTACTGCAAAACGTTAAGCTTTGCTAAAAAGACAGAACGCAAAGTATATTAAAACGCGATTTCATCTTAAAGAGTTTAAAAAGTTTATTTAATACCTACCTACGAAGATATTATTCATCATTAAATCGGTTTTATACCACAAAAGTTAATACACACCATTTCTAACTATTTTCCCAACTCATCAATAGACTTATTTATGAGATCGTCAGCTATAGTTCTTTTCTTACCAAAAATTTCCGGTAAATTTAACTTTAATACATTAGCGAAAATATTATCCACTGCCTTAATGTGTCGATAGACAGTAGTTGGATTGAGGCCATAACTGTTAATTAAAATAGTAGGAGTTTCGTATCCTCCGAAATATTCTATAGCCATAAGAAGGATATTTGCGGCGCTTACTTTATTTTTTCTTTCAACACTTTCCTTTTTAGAATCCCATACTTCTTGAACTATGGTTACCATTTTCTCAAATGTTATTCGTTTTATTCCCGCTATAAAACAAAAAGCTTTATTTGAAATTTTTTCCATTGACATTGCAGAAAGAGGTTTCCCATTTAGTAATAAACATCTTAAAAGTTCTCTTTTAAGGCAAGGGTACTCCTTTTCTACTAAACCTATAAGAGTGAGATCAATAAAAAGTTTGATATCGGTCGGAAAAGACTCGATAAGTTTAACCAGTTCTAAGGTGTAAATCAAAGAATGATAATTGCACTCGGTACTTTTACTAGAAATATTGATGCAATTCTTTGCCTGCATTCGCTGCCTAAGACCATGATAATAGGAAAAATATTCGTTACTTACGTTTTTAAAGAGGATGCTTATTGCTGTCTTCTGTCTCTCATTGCCATTTTCATATATTTCACCACAGATAGTTGCAAACGAATGATACGGTTCATCAACTTTTACGCTTATACCTTTGAAATTTTCTTGTGCTTTAGAGAAGTTTTCATATTTGAAATGTGAGTAGTCGGTTTCATCATATAAGAATTTTAGGCTGTCTACTAAGTACTTCTTATCTAAAAATTTACCACGAGATATTTTTGTATAGCACTCTTGCACTTCGTCCTTTAAAAGCGCTCCATCACATCCCCAGATATTGAAAAACAGTTGAAACGGAGCGATTAAAGCCCACACTATAAGCAGTCTAAGACTTGTTTTTTTTAACATTTTTAAATTCCTTAATTGTGTTAAGTAACACCAAAATTCTTTTTTGAATTTCTATATTACTAATCTTAAAACTTTTCAAAAACCTAAATAACTGACTTGCTTCATGGCTAATATCATTATACGTATATTTAAGGAAAAAACCATCTTTGTTGTGCATATCGGAAAGGTTATATAAAGTAAGAAACCATTGATTCACAGACGAAATTGCCCGTACCTCTATAATAGCTTCGCCAAAGGCAAAATCCTGTTCTTTCATATCTTTAATTCTTCCCATAGAGTCATCCTCCTGCAAAAAACACACAGGAGAAAGGATGTCATAAAGAAAATCTTTTGTTACAATTCCCAATTCATTTGCATTCTCATAGTTAATTATATAAGTTTTTTTAGGGAATTGAACGCTATAAAGTACTAATTCATACAACTTGTTTTTCTCGAATAAATCGAGAACGAAGATACAGGTATCAAACGCATCTTTAATATTCATATCTTCACATTCTAAATTTCCAATCTTGACATCGTCACGAAAATTTCGAATCATTGCCGTAGTTACTATCCCTTGTTCTAACAAAGTATCAAGAACTGACTGGTTATTTTTCCTGAAGTTATCTGTAAAATATTTATTAAAACCGCGAAGATCGGCCGGCTTGCCATTCTCTAAAAAGAACTGCTCTCCATAGTTCACTTTAGAGAAAAGTACCATATGCTTCTCGAAAACAGAATATACATAGTCTCGCATAGCTAAAAGAAAAACCTCTTCATAAGAAATCTCATTATTATAATTATTAAAAGGGAGTCTGCCTTCATCTTCATCTTCGATTCGGATGTTAGACTTGCAAATATCGTTAAACAAATCTGAAAAAGGCCTGCGAGACATAATAAGAAGTCTTCCTTTTACATCTATTTGCCCGAACTCTTGATACTGATCGAGTGTTTTTTTTAATAAACATTGATCTAGTAGTAAAGTATCTATTTCATCGGGCTTATCAACTATCGAGACCCTAATGCCGGTGTTTCCAATCTCAACTTCTTCTTCCGAGGGTACCATACGCAAAAGAGTAAATGCATGGAGAAAAATTAATCCACTTTCTTTATTCACATACATCTTCTTAAATTTATCCCAGCTAAATTCTTTTTCATCTAGAAGATAATCTAAAGAGCTCTTATCAGGAAGAGACATAAGAAGAGACTTCTCGTCTCCAAACAATGTAAGATAGAGAGGAATAGTTAGTTCAATAGGATGCTGTATAGTAATATGAGGCACAAAAATAGGAGACCAGTCTTCCATTGATTGTAAGGGAAGAGTTAAAGTCATCTTATTCAATGGATATCCCGTATGCCGCTCTACGTCTTCTATTATATGTACCTCAAACAAAGAGTTCTTATCATGCGCTAAAGAGCGGGATAATGAAAGTATCCACTCCTCCCATGTTATACAACTGAGGTGTGAGGAGCTAACTTGTTGAATGAACAACTCTTTTAAATTTTTTAATGCGAACTTTATATTCTCAACGCATTTTTCTAACTGTTCTTCCTCATCTGAGGTAAAGGGTCTTGTAACAAATTCAATATCATCACCATCGATTTCAACATGATAAGAAGGGCATTTATCGTTTTTATTCCATACCCTAAATAAGGGGACCTTTTGAAATTTTTTATTATTGTTAGCCCACGAACAAAGATGAGTGCTTTCTTGTAACTCAATACCCATTTTAAATTTATTTTCTGTTTTGTCTTCTAAAGTACTAGTAGTGTCCATACTATATAAATTTAATGAAATGGAGCTATAAAACCCCACAATAAGAAAGAGAATATCCTTATAGGTACGTGTCATGTTATGCCTTTGAAAAGTTTTAGAGTTATGAATTTTAAATTATTTTTAAACTTAATTTTATTATAAATTAAAAATAAATAATTGTAAAACATTGAAAAAAGGGTGAGAGGGAGAATGCTCCGTGCACTTTCACAAAATGATAGAATACAAAACGTATTAAATAATTTAAAAGTTATGACTCATCCGACGTTAGGATTTGGTAGTTATTTTGAAATGACAAAAATAAGAGGTATAAAAATCGTATTAAAAAAGTTCCTTTTGTATTAGCCAATCGGCTTCTTGACCATCGTAAAGTCGAAAAAATTCTTTTGCCAGTTTTTATATTTCACTTAATAGTTTTTTTCTCTTTCAGACATATTTTCTTATAAAAAATAATAGCAGCGCTAAAAAAATCTTTAGCTTAATAAAAAATATTTTAGCATGTTGAATTTTCGAAAGGTTCTGTTTAAAAGTAGAAGTGCTTGTTCCGAGAACATTCCTAATTGAGAATCATAAAAAATGGAGTGAAAAGTTATGGTATGTTAATAGTACGTGCAAGCATCATTATGTGTTATGAGGCCAATGCTTTTCCATTATTACTACTTTTAACGGAAACTATTGGTAAGCTAGCACCTGTATTTTTGCTTTTATACAAAACTTATGTGGGCAAAAAAATTCGCTATCCTATAAAAATAAGCATTTTAAAAAATCTTTGAACTTCGACATTTATAATGTTAGATAGTGACAGCTTTTTACGTTCTCGTTTATCTTCTACTACACGTGTTTTTGCTTAAAAACTTTGCTTGTTTAATAGTTCAAATTTGTAATATAAACTATTAAATTATTGGGAAATTAGGGCAATCGCTAAAGGTTTTTTTTTGTGTTACTCTTAAGCTGTTACCTTTTAGAATAAAATTAGTGATAGTAGAAGTATGGTATGATCTTGTCAACTAGGGAAGTTTTTCGTGCTTATTATTAATCAAATGCTTTTTTTTATTCTTATCGTTTTTCTCATACATAGAGCTTTATCCGCTTTTGTTCTACCAATAAAAGCTCTGAAGAATCTTTCTATGTTCGATCATTCTTCTCCACTTATTTTTTTTATAGGCACTATAGTGCTACGCGTTCTTTGTGCAAGCAGTAAAGCACAGACAGACTACATTCAGAAACTTGATCAAATAATTACTTTAGAATTAAAGAAAATTAGTACTTGTAGTGGTAATAGAAGTTGGCTTTTTACGTCCACTAAGAAAGCCATTTTTATACTAGTACCGTTAGAACGTACTGTTTTTTAATAAAGACCGTAAATATAAAACAATCTTTGTTGAACATGTTCATTGAACAATGTTCAATGTATTTTGTTTTTAAAAGTAAGAGTGTAGTTACCTGTCTGTCTTAATCTGCTACTGCAAGGGTGATTTCTATGATGATTATTAACTCAATCCGTTTTTTTGTTCTGTCTAATTTACTTATCTATACAGCTATAAGTAACACTGTCATCATAAAGTGGGAACTTGACAAAATATGTGGCAAAAAAATACTTTCAATAAGTGATTTACATGATAATCCTTATTTTGAAGCTCTTGAAAAAGAGCAGTTACACTGCTTTCTAAATGAATTAGAGAAGTATTCCCTTTCTACTGAATGCCCTGTCCATATTCAAATAGAACATTCAGATCCTTACTGTTTGGATGCAGATGAAGGTCTTCTTACTCATCTTAAGCCTCTGCTGGAAGAAAAATGTTTGGAAAAAGTAACATTTGAAAACAGTGAAACTAGAGGGGCATCTGTCTCTGCGAAAGATATTTTGGACTTTGTAAAAAAGAAATTGAAAGAAAATGATAAAACAATAGATCTATCACTACAAGAGATGTGTTCTCAAAGATCCACAGCTACTCACACCTACTATGTAACACAGGTAACACTTAAAGATATTAAAGATGAATATGAGAGTGTAATAGATAGGGTTGAAAAAAAAATCTTATCTATAAAGGATCCTATTGTTAAAGAGGTCCTTTTAAAAAGACTATCAACGGCAAAGGAAGGTTATGTGTGGCTTACAGAACAGTATCTTAATCTTTTACATGAAAGAGAAACCGAACCGCTAGTGGATATAGTGCAAAGCGAATGGGAAAAGAATCCTACGTATATTGAATATCTTTTGGACAATGTTTATCGTAAAGCGAATAGTTTATTTGAGATCTCTCTTTTTGCCGGAATTTTTATCCATGATGCTCCTTTTGCCATTATTATAGCAGGAGGAAGCCATATTAGGAGACTTAATGGTATAGCTAGTAGTATTTCCATGACCTTAAGAGAATGTATTGAGGCTAAAGGAGAGACGATATGGCCCCAAAATACTCCTAATGAAGATATTCCCGTCTTGCAAACTTCTGACTTTACCTTTTTTGAAAAAAGACCGGAAAAAATAGCGCAATGTTCGCGATGTATACTATTTTAAAAAAGTAAGAGTGTAGTCTTAATCTGCTACTGCAAGGGTGATTTCTATGATGATTATTAATTCAATCCGTTTTTTTGTTCTGTCTAATTTACTTATCTATACAGCTATAAGTAACACTGTCATCATAAAGTGGGAACTTGACAAAGTATGTGGCAAAAAAATACTCTCAGTAAGTGATTTACATAATAATCCTTATTTTGAAGCTCTTGAAAAAGAGCAGCTATACTGCTTTATAAACCAGTTAGAGAACTACTCCCTTACGAACGAAAGTCCCGTTCATATTCAAATAGAACATTTAGATCCTTATTACTCAAAGTCAGACGAAGGTCTTCTTACTCACTTAAAGTCTCTGCTGGAAGAAAAATGTTTAGAAAAAGTAACATTTGAAAACAGTGAAACTCGAGGAGCATCTGGCTGTGCGAAGGACATTTTAGAGTTTGTAAAAAAGAAATTAAAAGAAAATGATAAAACAATAGATCTATCCCTACAGGACCTGAGTTCTCAAAGATCCACAGCTACTCATACCTATTATGTAAGCCACGTAACACTTAAAGATATTAAAGATGAATATGAAAGTGTAATAGATATGGTCGAAAAAAAAATCCTATCTATAAAGGATCCTATTGTTAAAGATGTCCTTTTAAAACGACTATCAACTGCAAAGGAAGGGTATGTGTGGCTTATAGAACAGTACCTTAATCTTTTACATGAAAGAGAGACTGAACCGCTTGTGGATATAGTGCAAAGCGAATGGGAAAAAAATCCCACCTATATAGAGTATCTTTTGGACAATATTTTTGAACAATCGGGTAGTTTTTTTGAAATCTCTCTTTTTGCCGGAATTTTTACCCAGGATGCTCCCTTTGCAATTATTATTGCAGGAGCAAGTCATATTAGGAGGCTTAACGGGATAGCTGGTAGTATTTCCATGACCTTAAGAGAATGTATTGATGCTAAAGGTGATTCTCTGTGGCCCCAAAATACCCCACATAAAAATATTCCGGTTGTGCAAACTTCAGATTTTACCTTCTTTGAAAAAAGACCGGAAAAAATAGCACAATGTTCGCGTTGTATACTATTTTAAAAGTTACGAGTATAAGTACTCTTTACGACAATTTTTTAAAAGATTTGAGCTTTTTAGTACTTTCAGTTTTTTGATGATTAAATGAAAGCCACAAGCATCAAGTGATTTCTTAAAGTTCTACAGAAAAAAAGTGTTGACTGTATATTCGGTATAAGATACATGCTTTAACTAGTTTAGGGGTGCTATGCTCTAACAAAATCTTACGTTCATAGAATAGCACCCCTAAAGATTTCACTCGCTAGCACTGTAAAAGTACTGAACGCTTTTCTTTAGATCTCGTGATACATAGAGCCTTAAAATACTCTTTTTTATCGCCCGAGATAAATAGTATATCCTTTAGTTTAACTACTTACTAAGGAGCAAACCTCGAAAATACAAGGACTACCTAGTACTATTTTTGTGATGGTATATCCCATCTTTTCACACTGTCTTCTTTTTCAGTTTGAGTAAGCCTGACTGTCCATAGATCTTCTATATTTGAAAGGACATAAAGCTGTGTTCCATCTTTACTAAAAAGAAGAACAGTTCCTCTACCCGCATCAGTCAGAGTAAACTGTTTTTTTCCTGATTGCGTATTCCATACAGAGATCTCTTGTGCATTTCTGTCGTAGATAGCGAGACAGTTGCAGCTTATAATTGGACTAAACATAAGTGCAGTTATAGGCTTTGAATTACCTGGAGTAAAATCCTTAAGAGTATGAACTATTTTCTTAGTTTGAATATCCCATAGAATGACCTGCGATCCATCACTTGAGGCTATGATCTTCTCATCAGGGCTAAATACTACGAATTCTATGCTTTCTTTACCGCTAGATACGGAAAAAATTTCTTTTCCTGATTGTATATCCATTAATGTTACTGTGCCATCGTTAGTTCCATAGAGTAGCATCTTTTCCTGAGGGCTGAATGCTAATGCTGAAACCCTTCCCTGAACCCGAATGGATTGTGTAGGTAGTAATTTTACAGAATTGATCGACCCTTCCTGGAGTGGCCATAATGTTATAAGAGTATTCTGACCGCGAGTACCATGTGCTAAAGCGATCATTGAACCATCAGGACTAAAATGTGCAAACGAGCGTTGGCCATATTCCATCTGAGGTGCACTTAACATCTTTATTAGTTTACCTGATTTTACATCCCACAAGCAGACTTCATTTTGTCCATCTACGGTAATAAGATACTCTCCATTAGAACTAAATTCAGCTGAATTCAAAGAGCTCATTTTTTTAACAACAGTGGTTACTACCGGTTTGTTAGTTTCCCAACTAATGAGGTTTTCCTTGAGAGTAACTACAATTTCTCCCGATTGAATATCCCGAATCATAAAAGGAGACTTTTTATAGGTTGGTTGTTTTGTTAAGATGATTTTCTTTTCACTATTTAAAGCGAGACCTTTTTCATTATGGGGAACTCTAAAAGTCTGAGGTTTGTGCTCATGTGAAGATAAACCTGCCGTTGATTTAATCGTAGGTTTTTCTCGTTGTTCCTTTTGAGTGTATGTAAATTCAGAAGACTTTGCAGATTTAATGGGTTCTTTAACTTCTTGTTCTTGAGGAAAGGGCACAATTTCATTCGTATCCAGGTATAACTGTTGGAGGCCGAGATAGTTACCAGTTTTTGATCCTATTCGTATGACCAACATTCCATTTAAGTCTTGGGTACCATTAATAAGTGAGAAATCTACATACTTAGAGTATGTGTCCGTCACGTCATAATATCCTTGATATCCTTGAAAATAGATTCTCATCAAGTGTAAACGTGCTGGAAACTCTTGTTCTAAGTCTTTCTTTGAACCTAACTCTATGGTAATAGGAGTACTTGTTTCACTTACTTTGTATTCTATTACAATAACATCGTTGGTAGTGTTCTTAAAGAAAATTGTTTGTTCTTTTCGTTTTTGAACAGGCTCCTTTTCAGACTCGATTATCACAGGTTGTTCGTTCATGCCTTGTACTATAGACGAAGAACAGAGTACTCCTGAAAGGAGTATCATAACTGGTAAGATGTTATTAAATTTCTTCACATTAATCCTTAATTTTTATTTTTTTGTTTTCTCGATTATATAGGTATTCATCTACATTCATTATAAATTATCAAATGACATGATGTCAATAGGTTAATATTTTTTGTTTTCTAATATAAATAAAAAAATAAAATATGCTATACGAGAAAATCTTAAGGAACAGATAGTTCTCTGTTCCCTCATAACCGAAGTTGCGTATCTCTAGCATTTTTTGCCCCCTGATTACAACACATTGTAACAGGAGCATTGTCGAGTTTTTTTCTACAAGATTTCCGGTAATAGTACCAGCGTGAGCTTCAGTAGTATAGAGAGATTCAAGCTGTTTTTTTGTAGTTTTTTATTTTTCAGCTAAATCAGCTTGGTTTACTTGAAGGTACATCAACGGTAGTTTGAGTATCATGAGAGCCTGTAGTCTCTAGTGCGGAAACTATACGTAAAGGATAATATTTCTTGAATAGCTCCCAAGCAGATTCTTCTCTTGTTTTTGTCCATTCACCACCATCTTCGGTACACTCCCAAAGACACGCTGTGCCATTAGACATTCCACTAACAATACGAGTCCCCTGAGGACTAAACGCTACTGAATTAACATGGTTCTGAGGATCAGTGAGAAATTCCTGCAAACATTTTCCCGTTTTTCCATCCCACAGACGCATAGATTTATCATCTGATCCTGAAGCAATAGTAATGCCGTCAGGGCTAAATACGACAGAAGTAATAGAGTTAGTATGACCTTTAAGTAAAAAGAGTTCTTTCTTCGTTTTGACATCCCACACACGAACTGTTTTATCATCTGATCCACTTGCAATAGTTAAGCCATCTGGGCTAAATGCAACGCAAGTAATCCCTTTTGTATGTCCCTTAAGCTCTCCTATCTGTTTTCCCGTGAGAGCATTCCATATATGAATAGTTTTACCATATGATCCACTTGCAACAGTTCTACCATCTGAACTCAACGCTACTGAAGTAAGAGAGTCGTTATAGCTTTTAAGTTCCCGTATCGGGGTTCCCGTTCTAGTATCCCATAAAACGATCACTCCAACTTTAGAAATTTCATTAGTGGTTCCCATCAGAAGAATTTTTCCGTTAGGGCTAAATACCACCGAACATACAGTTCCCCAAGGGCTTTTAAGTACTATGGGCCGCTTATTGGTTGTAATATTCCAAAGTCAGACTGTTTTATCATCCGATCCACTAGCGATAGTAGTGCCATCAGGGCTAAATATCACCGATTCAATATTTTCTTTATGATGTTTCTTGCGCTCCTTAAGAAGATTTCCTGTTAGAGCATCCCAAATACACAAAGTTCTACCAACGTGTCCTGATGCAATAAGAGACCCATCAGGACTAAATGCTACTGAATTGATCGAACTTTTTTGAGGGCTGAGAATTTTTGAACTGATAAAATTATACTGTAATGACTGATCAATTGATAAGGAAATAATATACTGCCTAACCTCTTGAGGAAGATATCTAAGATAAGCACACATATCATAATAGTGAGACCGGTTATCCTCATCGATAAAATCAACAGTACTAGTACTACTACTAGTGATTAGATTTTTCTGCTCATTCATACCCTGAATGACTGATCCAGTTAAGGAGAATGCAAGCAGGGCGAGTAATGGTAGTTTGTGAGCAAAATATTTCATCAAAACCTTTCTTATGTGGACTTTATTTCGTCCTGTTATAAATACAAGGGGACTCATAGATGTTCTTTATTAGATAATTTAATAATTCAAATTTTAATTATCATTTTACTATAATACGCTTATCTGTCAATAAATTTTAAAATTAGTTCATTTTCTTCAGATTATTACTAGTGCTAACACTATAAAGAAGCTAATCATCAAAACTTTGTCAACTATCTCTCTATCATTTGATGCAAAAACTATAATTATTTAAAAGCGCAAGACATAGAATATATTGAAAAATTTAAGCAGTTTTTTCTCACCAGCACTCCAACAAAGTCTATAGCAAAGGATGTTCTTAAAAAAGTTTATTTATACGCACGCAGCAACCCGATAAAGTTAAACACTGGCAGGAATAAATAAATTAGAAAAGAAGCTTGAATGATTATATTTAAATGGTTTGTCCATAGGTTAAAACCTTATTAATAAAATCATCACCGATAGTATGTAATTGTCCCCAGAGGTCCTGGGATTCCTATAATGACCTGTGTGTATCTGTGTTAAAATCACATAATTATGCATGATAGTATCAACAGCTAGTGTATAGTAATAAAGATTATTAGTAGTAGTAATAGTGTTTTCAGACCTTAAGGACTGACTTACGGAAGAAAGTTCTCCAGAAGAAAAGAGGATTGAAATATCGTCGATCTTATGGTTCATCTACCATAGTAGAGTAAGAGGAAGTATCTACGGTATAATAGGAAGATTTTTCTTGAATTCCTATACGTTGGTCGGAATGTTCATAATGCAGAGTCCTACAACTGTTTTCTTCTAGAGATAGATACATGAGTTTATAGGGATTCATTGTCCATAAGGGGACAATTTTAATCAAAAGAGAAAATGCAATAAAAAAACTAATATTTTTCCATATATTTTTGATAGTGAAATCTTTTGATAATGCTTTACCTATTTTCTTCAGAAGTTGCGCCGAGATATCGAAAAATATGAACTGCCGTGGCTTTAAAAAAATTGAGCTTTCGTAACAGATAAATGATGAGAATCAATCGCGAACCACGATACTTGGTGCTACTAATTTTGTCAAACTATAAAAAAGCCTAACGCTTTCTTTAAAAAACTCTCGAAGGGTCGAATGTTTATATTTTTTCCACTTTCACACAATGGCAGGCTACTTTTTTTTAAATTTTCTTAGATATTAGTAGTAAGACTATGAAAATATGGTATATTTTAAAGTAACTCTATAATTTAAAAAGGGATGGAATATGGCTATACCTATAAAAAAACAGAATAAATTACAATCTCTTCTCCAATTTTGGCCCATGCATACTCTTGCAACATCAAAATGGCTGCTAAAACAAGGCCTCTCTTATTCTAACTTAGTAGGATATCAAAAATCAGGATGGATTTGTCATGTAGGAACAGGTACCTTTAAGCGCATAAATGACCAAGTATCGTGGGAAGGAGCTATTTTTGGACTGCAAAACCAATATCCTGGTTTGTTTTCCATCGGAGGACGCACTGCTTTAGAACTCCAAGGGGCTGGCCACTTTATTCCCATGAACCAGTCTACGGTTTTTTTGTTTTCTTCCAAAAAAAAGAAAATACCGCTGTGGTTTGCTACCTATATGAAAGATCTTATGATACGGTGTACCTATCTGCAATATCGATTTCTCCCTCCTCACATCGCTTTAACGTATCATACGTATGGAGACTTTCAGATCAACATATCCACGCGCGAGCGAGCCGCGTTGGAGATGGTAGAGCTCTTAGGCAGATTCCACACTTTTGAAGAATGTCGTTTATTATTTGAAAATCTGGGAACCTTAAGACCGCACGTGGTACAGGAACTATTAGAAAAATGCTCTTCCATTAAAGCAAAACGAATATTTTTATTTTTAAGTAAGAATGTGGGACATACGTGGTTTAAAAATCTCAATCTCTCTACTATAGAGTTGGGTTCGGGACCGCGTAACCTCTTTCCTGGAGGTATCTATGATTCTGAATTCCAACTTACCTATCCAAAAGGATTATTTGATAATGAACGACTCGAAGTATAAAAATCAGGTGGCGCTTCTTCTTGAAGCAATTGAGCCTGCTCTTGATGATTCACGGCTTGCGCTTAAAGGTGGAACAGCTATCAATTTGTTTATTATGAATATGCCGCGATTATCATTAGATTTATCTGAGTTAAAGATATAACACGGTAGAATAGCATAATTTTAATCGTCGTTGTTGTATAATAATTTTTGCAACGAGTTATACAACAATAACGATTAAAATTATGAGTAAAAATAGAGCTACACTTATATCTATTGATTTTGTCAGGAGAGGAGAACCGACTTATACTCCTTGAAAAACAAACGAATAAATATGAGCAAAAACATACAGCATAACCGCACATTTTAGTATATACGCGCTGTGGAAACGGAGTAATGTAATGTTTTCGTTGTTTCTAGGAATGCTTTGGTTGCTATCAAGAGTAGAAATTGTCTCTTTTTTTTCAAGCTGGTTTATAATATTTCGAGCAGCCATAGCATTTTTTGTATGTGCTGGATTTTTATAAGAGAGTATCTTCATTATAATGTTTGATTGCCTATTTTCATCATAATTACTAGCATTTTGATTACTATCGTTATGATTATCAGAACTGTTCAAGATGCTATTTTTCAGCTTTTGTCCTAGGAAAGAAATTAGTTCTTCTGCCAAATAAGAAAGGGGAGCAAGATGCTCTACTATAATGAATGTTTGAAGATCGTTTATTTCTGAAGAGCAAATATATTTTCCCACATACCATACTCTGGCGAATAAACGGAGAGCGAAAAACACGAAACTTGGCATCCGTGACTCATCTAGAGAAAGATATGCTTCCTCCAAAGGTGTACTGCCTAAAATATCATATGAATGAGGGGATGCTCCCTCAGATAATAAAAACTCAACTATTTCAACATTATTTGCTTGCGTAGCGATATGCAAAGGAGTTCTGCGCCTGCGATTTCTAGAATTGACGTCGGCTCCCAAGTCAACAAAAGCTTTAATAAGCTCTAGCTGACTTTCTGGACTAAATCTTATCTGTCGATGACATCGCATTCGCAATGCATCAAAAAAACAATCAATATTAGTTGCTAGCTTTCCTAAATCGATACAGAGTTTCATAACAACTGGATCATGAGTTAGAATTGCTGATTCAAGCGGATTAGTAAGGTAGTGGTAGTTATCTTCCTTGCATTCCTTTTGAGCATTAAAAGATACTCCCAAATGGGAAAGAAGACGAATTTCGGTAAGTTTTTTATTTTGTATAGCTTTTAACAACTGATCTATAGGCATTGGAAATTCAATAGATTCAAATGCATCATTGTTATTAGTAATTTTTTTTAAATAGTTCACTCCCTTATCAATGATAGCGCGAAGTTTATCTCCTAAATAAAAATTCTTAAATGAGAGTTGTGAATTTGGAAATTGATTATAAGTATAATGTATTTTATTTTGAATTTCATGTGGGCAAGAATTTTCTATGAATTCTTTAGCATAGTAATAGCGCGCGACATCAGTATTGATAAAAAATAGTAAGGGTAGTAATTCGTCTCCTCTACAGTTAGGATAAATACTATAAATATGCTTTACGAGATTAATTGATAAAGTTTGATTTTGTAAAAAACTATTAAAAAAAGAGCTTGTCCGGGCGAGAGAACATAAATTTTTAAATGCTTCATGAGGAGGTTCAACAGAACCTATTTCTTTTAGAAGTAAAGTAGGTAACTCTTTTGGACACTTGTCAAAAAATTCCGAAAGCACATCTTTATCATTTTGCATAGCATACATAGATGATCCGGCACTAAGACTTGAAAGAAAGAAAAATAGTAGAAAGTTGATTTTATTATTCATGAGCTCTTTATTTGTATTGTTTTGTAGCAAAGACGTTGCGTGTATAATTTAAAAAAGTAAATTAAAATCTTTTAATAAAATTTTTTAATGCTTGTCGTAAACTTTTATTATATTTTTAATTATAACATTTAATAGAGAAATAGCAATTTGTTTTAATTAAGTTACTACGTATCCAAAATATTATTCTCAACAAGACTGACGCATGGAAAGCCTCTTTATTCCGAAAAGTTTGATTAGCGCGGTCTAAATGAATAGTTAAGGGAATGTTTTTTTCTGCTTAATGTGATAAAGAGCTCTTTCTGGGTTTTTGAACTTATTCTTTTTTCGTTCAAATTGAAGGATCATATAAGGAAGAAACACATTGTATATATGTTTTTCTTGCAAAGTTTTTAACGAGATTAGCAATCAGCTAAGCCTAAATGCTGTTTTCCTGTTCGAAAAAACTTCTCCACAGTCCATCGTTTATTGTAAGTATTTACATCATTGCGAGGCAGCATTGCAACATTGCTAATTTGATACGTAATGATAGTAGAGTTATTTTTATTCAAGCGCTTTACGCAGGTTATAGAAACCAATTGGCCATACCAGAAAGCTTTCACTGCTACAAGAAGAAATGGTCGTTGATGAAGGACTCTCTATTTTAGATTCAACAAAAGAAATGGACTTAGAGTATTGCTCATCGCGGTACTTAGAGGATATCTAAGTACTGTCTTGTAGTATCCCGTAACTTAAAAAATATCATAGGTAAAGAAAAAATAGCTTGTGCGAAATTCTCGCAGATCGGTACCAATTAAATTTTAGTTAACAATTATACCGTTATAAAACTAACAAGACTTAAAAAAAGATTTTAGATGAAACTTTTCTACATCACCGTAACGTGAGTTTGAACTCCTGATACTATAAAAAATTTCATTTAGTTACTCTTTTTTAAATTACGATGTAAAAAAGGGTTGCGTAATGGGTTTAATTATATATTTCTATTATCTAGATGAATTTCGCAAGCCAGTCAAAAGTCTTGTGGGGAAGAGTATTTTAATCTCTGGTAAACCTAAAATGATGAGAGCAATTAGTTAATTAAACTAATTAACTTTCAATGTCCTTAGCTCGAACTCGCGTTAAGTTATATTTTTATGAAAGATTATGCGTGTGATCCCCACAGACAAAACTAATAAAACTAGTAAAGAGGTAAAGCATCATATAGAATTTTATCGTTTTGAAGCTTGTATACAGAAGAAATTTAACCTTTTCATTATTTTCATAAGTTCCATAGTTGATATAAGGTGCTGCAGAACCCCCATTTTTTTCGAGAGCCTTTATTATAGTTTTGTTTTCTATGTCCTTTTGGATATCTGTATCAACATACTGTTGAAGTTTTCTTACCATGTGGTCTCCCAGCCCATCGAGACTATACAATAGTTTATTAAGAGTACCCTGGGAAAGGGAATATAAAAAGGCCTTCTCGAGTTTTTTTTGCAGAGGAGAAAGGATCTGATAAAGAGCGTCTACTAAAACTAATGTTTGAATAGCTTTCTCATCGACACGAGCAGGAAGTTCAGGGCCATTATAGCATATAAGAACCGTTACGGAAGAACAGAGTCGTATGAGATCATTAAGTGGCAACAATGGTCGGTGGATGTTGTTATATGCCACATCTAAAGGGGTATTGAGCAAAAGGTCACAAGGATTAACTGCAGCTCCCTTTGATACTAAAAATCTAGCTAATGTGCTATTACCCTCTTGAACGGCCATATGAAGAGGGGTTTTTGCTGTAAAAAAACCTCTACCGTTAATAGTGGCTCCTAAAGAAACAAAAAATTTAACAAGCTCTAGTTGATTTTCAGGTTTCAATTCTTTCGTGTATTCAGGGTATTGGGGTGCCAAGATTTCATAAAACGAGGAGGCGTCGGTAGCCATTTTGCCTAACTCGATACAGAGCTTAATTATATCCATATTACCGGTGCTAACTGCTGCACGAAGGGCTGTAAGAGGTACCGAGGAGAGTAGGCCGTTTTCATATACCATACTATCGTAAAAAGATGCACCAAAACGAGCATAAAGGCGTATTTTTAGCTTTTTTTCATCTTCAATTGCTGAGAACAAATCCTCTACCGGCACTGAAACTTTAGCATTAGAAAAACCACTAAAAATAGTATTGAATATCTCATTAGGGGAATCTTTCTCACGATTTACTAATGATCCCTTATAATAGTAATAGCGAGCTACTTCTGTATTGAGAAATAAGAGTAATGGAATCATTTCTTCTCGTGAAACACTAGGATAAAGAGTATGAATATAGGTAATGAGATCGATTGAAATATTCTTATTGAGCATAAAGTCATTAAAAATATGACTAGTACAGGCTAAAGAACATACATTTTTAAATGACTTAAGAACAGGTGCTTCTGAGCAAAGGTCATGTAAAAGTAAGGTGGGCAACTCTTTTGAACAGTTCTTGAAAAAGGGGGAAAGTATATCTTTTTTTTCTTCTTGCATCCCATACAGAGATAAGCCTGAACTGAAAGTTGTAAGAAAAAAAAGCAGTAGTGTGTTTAATTGATTATTCATATAAGTTCCTTTTTAAGAAACTCCGGCCCCTCAGCTCCACTATCAATTATCCAATTAGATCATTGAAATAGAAGATTTTAAAGCAAAAAGCACCCGAATTTTTAGAGTTATTTATTTTACGTATATTTACAATAGCATAATGCTAAAATAAAAAAAATTCTATTTATGCCTTTCGATAGGATGCGTATCGTAAACCTCTCAGGTTTATGGTATTTTGTTTATCATTATGTAGATTTTAAAGTATATCGAAAGCTCCATAGCACCGCTACACCTCTTTACTAATTACTCTATTCGAAAGAAACGTAGTATGTTTTTATTTTCTAGAAGAACGTTACTCTTAAGTGTTCTGACTTTAGGGCCTGTATGCTTTCTTTATCCTATGCAGGAAGAAAAATGCGTTGAAACAATTGAGAAACTACCTGCAGAAAAAGAATTTACGTTTTTGAAAACACTGTGTACTTTGAAAGATCCTATTAAGGTAGGAGCGTGTAGTCCGGATGGCAAAACTCTTCTTATTGGTTTACATGATAGAATAGCTCTTTTTGATTGTATAACAGGGGAATGTATAAAAATATTTGAAATATTTCAAAAGGACTTCTCTGTATTAGCGTTTAGTCATGATGGAAATACTATCTTTATTGGTGTTCCAGACTACATCATACAGGATAAAAAAAAGACCGTTAGGAGTGTTATTTTCTTTTTCTATGATGCTCAAACAGGGCAACAAAAAGATAAAAATCTAAGAATGGACGAATCCCGTTTTCCGTTAACCCCTTTTCCCCTAGCGGCGTTAAGCGCTGATAAAAATAGTAGTTTTATAAATGTATCTGGTCAACAAGCTTTTCTTTGGGATTATACTAGTGGAAAGTCTCGTCCTCTTACTACTTTGGTTTACAATACGTATATGACTTCAGCAGTGTTTAGCTGGGACGGGCAACTTCTTCTTGGGGGATATAACAATGGTGAAAGTGCTCTTTGGGAGGGTGCCACGGGAAAAGAAAGAGGGAGATATAAGAGTCCAATAAACAACAACGACAGTGTAACCGCAGTTGCTTTCAGCTCTGATAATAAAATTGCTCTTATAGGATATAGTAATGGAGATATTACCCTATGGGAAACCGGTACCGGTTCTTTTTTACAAATGCTTCACGGAAATACTGATCAAGTTAGTGTGCTAGGAATTAATAAAGATAACAATACTATTTTCAGCGGATCAATAGATCAAACAGTTCGCGTGTGGAAGAATAGTCAGCCATCAACTGATGATGCAGAAGAAACTTATACTCCCTTTAAGACACTTCCTCATGAGATTAAGCTCATTATTATGCACATGTTTTTAGATCTTTACAATGTACCTACAATTAAAAGAAATTTTGGATTTCCTAGAATTATCTCTAAATCAAAAAAGTATGAGTTTTCAACCCTAGCACTAAGTCCCACAGGAAAAAGCATTTTCCTAGATCTAGCTCTACGGCCTTTACAAGGTAACATAGTTCTGGAGTATACAGGACTCCTCATAAATTCAAGAACAGGTGAACCAATTAGAAATGCGAAAACACATGAACCCAACTATTTCGAAGGACCTACAGGATACATTAATTCTGCAGTATTTAGTAGTGATGGAACTACTCTTTTTACGGGATCCAGTGACAATACCGCTTGTCTAGAGGATGTCACAGATAAAAATACAGATGAAAATCACCTACAGATATTTCAAGGATATACCAATGAAATCACTGCAGTTTCATACAGCCACGATAAAAACACTCTTTTTACAACATCCAGAGATAAAAAAATCTCTCTCTGGAACGCAGAAAGTGGAGCTTTATTATACACCTTTGAAAACGATGACCCTCTTACTTCGATAGCTCGTAACGTTGAAAACAAAAGCATTCTCATTGAACCTAACAGTAAAAACGCGTGTATATGGAATATCCACTTAAAAGAAATAAAAAATATTAAGATAGGACCTAACAGATTGGTAGTACTTAGTCCTGATGGGCATACCCTTTTTACGGTATCAAAAGCCTATAGAAACCCATCTCAAAAGCCATTCGCAATCCATGCTTATTTTTGGGATAGTAGAACCGGAAAGGGATTAAAACCGCGCTTAAAGGGTCATACAAGCGCAATAGTATCAGCGGTATTTAGTCCCGATAACAGAACTATCCTCACCGGTTTACTTGATGGTTCAGCGATTCTTTGGGATGTGAAAAATGGAAAAATCCTGCAGCATTTAGCAAACCCCCTTAAAAAAGCACATCAAGCAAAGTCCGTGTTGTTTAGTCCTAACGGAAATACTATTTATATAAACTGTGTTGAAGGTATTGGCCAAGATTCGGTGGAAGTTCTATTGAGTTGGAGCTCTGTGCCCTCTGAGGAATTACTCTTGAAACTTCCAATACTATTCTGTGGTGAGAAAAGAAAAACTTGAAAACGTCCTACGTCTGACTTTGAACATAAACTCCAAAAGGGTCTTTTTTGATGTTAAAACAGACCAATAAGTCCGCCAGAGCTTTCTAATCAATAAAAACAAGAAAGGATAGGGTGGTAGAGGAGGTACAAACTGTGCTCAGGCTCCTTTTACCAGGCATGATTTGCCACTATCGGTTTTTGCGAAGTTGTTTTCTATATCTCCCATTGGCATTCTGTTCTTCCATCGTTAGATTTAGAAAGACCGGTGCTCGTAGGGCTCTCTCTCCTGAACAGGAGAG
>JACDFK010000129.1 GCA_013815795.1 Candidatus Babelota bacterium
GTCTAACCCATCGAAAAAGGGTTGATCGTGCAATATTTAATAATTTTGCAACTTTTTCTATTTTTTTACCATCCTCAATTAGAGCCACTGCACGTTTTCTTAGATCTTCACTGTACGCTATAGCCATAGCAATCCCTCCTTGTTAGGACTATAGTTTACCATATAACGATCTTTATTCATAGCTCATTTGCTATACCTGTTATGATAGTGCTTGCAGTGGTATCCTCTTTTTGTTGCAACGCTACAAAATCTTCCCGGGCAACATTCGGTTTTCGGAGTAAGGGGGAGTGATCTGTCTTTGTTTGTGGTCTTTTAAAATCGAATTTATCCTCTCTGTTATTTTCTATAGTAGTACCATTCTTACTTTCTTTATGATGATGAGGCGCTATAGTATAGTCCCGTAAGCTTGTTGGGTTACTAACTGTGTGAGACCGAGTTGGCCTTCCCTGGAATACCCCATACGGAGATTTGTCATCAGGATTGCCTTCACCGGTAGTAGCAACAGTGTGGTCTTCTATGTGTTGAGCCGCCCTACAATGATCCTGATCTACTGGTAGAGGGCTTGGTGGAATAAGCTGGTTGGTTAACTCTTTTTGTGAAAGAAGAGTTTTGGTATCGTGGCCTACTTTTACCATAGAAAAGGTATCTTTATCTTCTTCAAGTGATATGGTAATTAGCTTTAATTGGTTTAAATACATTATATTCAAGGAAAGATCTCCATGAAAAGAAGGTTTACCAGAGGAAATAAGTGATGTGGCTCCCTGAAGCATCTTATTAGAAATAGTTGTATCGTCGTGGTCAAACACTCGTGGAATAGGTATATTTTTATTTTTTTCACCTGTTTGATAATCTGCTTGTACAAAAATAGTGGATGAGTCCAAGCCTTTTTCTGAAGACCGAGGAGAAATAGCATCCTGGTAGGGTTTAATAGGAATAGATATCTCTTCCCGTGTATATAAAGGAGAAATAAAATCCTTATCTGAGGAAGAAGCCTGTATCGAAAAGATGCTACTTGTATTGTGCTTGTCTTCTAATGGACCTCCCTTTATCCTATCTGATTCTATAAAACTCACTGTATCATCAGAATTAACTATAATAACCGAAGGAACATTTTTAACTTTTTCCAAAGTTCTTTGATTACTAGAGCTAGAAATATCCCACAACCTCACAGACTTATCAAATGAGCCGGTAAATACTGCTTTCCCATCAGGGCTAAAACATCCTGAACTGATACAACCTGTGTGTCCTGCCAATTTTAAGAGTTGTTTCCCCGTGTAAACATCCCATAGAATAGCACTATTACTACATAACCCTATAAGGACAGTACGGCCATCAGGACTAAATACTCCTAAGGATCCAATACACAGGAGAATATCGCGTCTTTGATGCCCCACAAACTCTCTTTCCTTTTTCCCTGTTGAAACATCCCAAAGCGAAGCACTCATGCAATCTGATCCGATAAGAATTTTCGTAGCATCGGGATTAAACGCTACTGAAGTTACCCACCCTGATGTTTTGAATTCATTTTCCTGCAGGCCTGTTTTACACAGAAAAAGACGAGCCGTGTTATCAGTTGATCCCACAAGAAACCTTTTTCCATCGTAGCTAAATGTTACAGAGCACACTTCTGATAGATTTTTCTCGATTTTTTTTAGAAGTTCACCTGTTTGAGCGTTCCACAAACAAACAGATTTATCAAAAGAGCCTGTAAGAACCGTTCGTCCATCATGATCCAGTGATACTGAAGTAATAGCTGCTTTATGTCCTTTAAAAATAATCAGTTTCAACCCGGTTTTACTATCCCAGAGATAAGCTATAGTATCAAATGATCCCGTAAGAATAGTTGCATCCTTAGGATGAAATGCTACAGAACTTATCTCATCGCTGTGTCCTCTGAACGTAGCCTGTTTTATTCCGGTTTTACTGTCCCAAAGACATGCAGTGCCATCACAGCATCCTGTAAGAATAGCATTACCATCAGGGCTCACAGCCACAGATCTTATTTCTTCACAATGTCCTTGAAATATCCTACAATCAGATAGTTGCTTTTCGTTATCATCAAAAGTACTGTTCTGTATTACTAGTCCATTAGCAGACATGCTCGAAAAAGAGGATTTCAGGCGGTGTTCATCAATAAAAATCTCGTCCTTATTAGTATGTAAAGCTGCTCTTTCATTTACTTTTTCCATGCAATTAATCTGAAAAGCACTTATTAAAGCACTATTCATAACCACCCACAACAGTACTTTATTACTATAATTTTTCATAACATTTCTTTCATAAACAGCGGCCGATAAGCTGTGTGTATACCATTTAAAAACTACTCCTCATATCACCTCTCAGTATATAAAACAGTTGTGCACTATTAAATAAAATTGTAGTGAATCGTATGGAGAAGCTTCTTTTAACCTTAAATCCACCGTGCTTCTATAGTGCAAATCCGCTCTCGACCAGACTTACACGGTCCTAATGAAAGATTGAGACTATTCATCTCTTCGAACAAAGTAACAGGAGCAACTATGAGAGGGATACTAGATTGAATAGAATTTCTATAATACAGGACTTACGCATGGGAAGCCTCGTTATTACGAAAAATCTGATTAGCACGCTCTAAATGAATACTTAAGGGAATGTTTTTTTTCTGCTTAATGTGATAAAGAGCTCTTTCTGGGTTTTTGAACTTATTCTTTTTTCGTTCAAATTGAAGGATCATATAAGCAAGAAATACATTGTATATATGTTTTTCTTG
>JACDFK010000064.1 GCA_013815795.1 Candidatus Babelota bacterium
AGAACACCTTTAGAAGCTTCTGCAAATATATTATTAGGAGGTAGAGTGAAGCCCGCCGGAGGCATAAAAATTAAAACTTTCAAAATGAAAACTTTAAGGGGTGCATTTCATTATTGACTTTGCCGTTAGAGAGCAGATTCAGATAGATGGACGCCTCTTTAACGTAGAAACCGACGGATATTTTGGCACACATACATTCTTAGAGAATAATAGAGGGGAATTAAAATGGATAAATGGCAGAAGAATTTACTATGCTTATGTAGCTCAATTACACATCGTTTTATTACTGGGAGGAAACAAAAATGGCCAAAATAAAGACATTATCAAAGCAAAAAGAATTTTCAAAAAATACCTTATCGCACCTTAAACCTCATACTGCCCTTGAACGATGGACGGCAGACAGGCTTTTAGATGTAGGATTTATTGGAAAAGCTATCATGGAATGCTTACAACATAACGACCCTGAAGGAGTAGTTGAAATTATTGCTATACATCTCAATGCGGTGAATAAAGTTAGAGCTGCTCACAAGGCAAAGCTTGCCCGTTCAACTCTTTACAACTCTCTCTATAAAAGTAAAAACCCTACTATAAAAACACTCGCAAAACTCATGCATGCAAGCACGCTTGATACAAAAAAAGCGCTATGACCCTCTTTCCTATCGGTAATCAATCCTACACTCTATCACACCTATTGTACCTCTGAAAATCCCGCTCTAGTATTAAAGATAGTTCACTACACTACAGCGCTTGCTAGACTATCTCTATTTATTCTTTACGGATTAGAAACTTTTAGCACACCTATTGGTCTGTTTTAACATCACATACAGAAGGCCTTTGTGAGCTCATGCTCAAGACCCCATTTTTAAATTTTCAGATAATGCACTTTTAAAAACTCGTTATTACCTCTCATTAAGGCAAAACAAGGACAGAGTATGGATGGAATATAGTATACCTGAAACTAGGTCAGGGAAACACGCTTCAGCAAACAATCATAGAGAAACAACGAATAGAACTAGAAAATCAACGTTGAGCTGACCGGTATTCTTGTTGGCACATTCTAACGTTTTAGATAAAATACGCTCGTTAGCAAAAGAGCTATTTAAAGCCTTTTTGTTAACGAGCGTATAGTTTTAATAATACTCTTTTAATAACTGAAAGAGTACCTCATTACATTTTAAAAAGGTCTACGTTCTGACAATGCCTTATATACAGTGAGCCTGTCCATAGCCTCTAACGAGGAGCCGACAGGAAGACCTCGAGCTAAACAGGAGATTTTTAAAGATTTCCCTTTGAGCTTAGTACTTATATAAGATGCTGTAGCTTCTCCTTCAGGAGTCTGATTAAAAGCAAAAATAATTTCTGCACAGCCACGATCAATACGTGTAACAAGCTGTTTAATCGTTAAATCATCAGGTCCTATCCCGTCAAGAGGACACAGAGCGCCTCCTAATACGTGATACAGACCAAAATAACCCCCTGATTTTTCTAACGCTATGAGATCTCTCCACGTTTCAACAACACAAATAACCGTTTTATCACGTTTAGAGGAAGCACAAAAAGAGCATCCTCGTTCTTTTTCTTTCCAACTAAAACAGTCAGTACATTTATCCATCCGCTCTTTAAGCGTCAAAAGAGCGTTACAAAACTGCTCAGTTCCCTGTTGATCGAGATCAAGAAAATGTTGAGCTACAATATACAGGTTCTTGGAAGCAAGATAAGGAACTCTCTGTAATTGACGTAATAAAGCAAGAAGACTCGGACTTTGTTCTATCATAATTTAAATTCCTTTTGTAGAGCTGTCTGAGCAATACCTAGCAGCGTGCTTACACTAATAAACAAGGTTAGCCCTGCAGAAAGCGATGCCGTAAACGCACCAATAATGATAGCTATCAACATATTAGCAACTCGCTGACGAGGATCACCCGTTCCAGCTAGCTGAAAAATCATCCCTAAAGCAACGATAGCGGGTAATATATAATACGGATCAGATGCCGATAAATCAGGAATCCATAAAAATGGCGCTTTATAGAGCTCTATTGCATGGCTTAAAACACGTTGTAATCCAATAAATATAGGAATCTGAAGCAGAAGAGGGATCGTCCCCAAAAGCCCTGGAAGAACATATTTACGAGTGTATTCAGCTCTTTCTCGCGCCAGCATATCTGGATCATGTTTATACTTCTGCTCAATATAAGCAAGCTTTTTTTGAGCATCAACATTCTTACGCCGATTTGTCTCACCCTTAAGAGTGAAAGGCAGCATAAGCAGCCTCACTAAAATGGTAACTGCAATAATAGCAAAACCATAACTTTTGAATATTCCGTAAAAAAAGTTTAATACTGAAAGAAGTAGTTTAGACAAGGGAGCAAACCATCCATACTCAAGTACTCCTTCAAGCCTCGAATCGACCTTAGAGAGACTCTTTAGCTCTTTAGGACCACAGTAGAACGAAAGATTCCATGTTTTCTTTTCTTTGATTAATGAACTTTGTAGAACTGCTTGAGCGGACAGTCCTTCTGTCTTATAATACGCTCTTTGAGAAAACTTCTGAGCATCTTTAAAAAGAGTATTTAAAAAATAAAGATCTTCAAGACCAAATAAAGAAGGATATTCTTTCCCAAATCGGACCAACTCAGTAAGAGCCTTTTTCTCTACAGTGCCTCCGTGTGAACTTACCACCGCTTTAACTGCACCATTAATAGATTCATCTGTGGTCACTGGCGCTGGAAAGAAAATACGTGGCCTGACTCCTTCAGCTGTCTTAGGCTGTATAGTGAGCTTTAAATCAATAACAAAGCTATCATGGAAGAGAGAAAATTCTTTAATAACATGAACTAAAGGAGTGTCTGCTTCATAGACTACACGGGTAACTTTTTTATCACCTTCCTGTTGAGTATGAACTATATCATCCTTCTTTTCCTTCAAATTATAATAAAAAGGAGTAGACCCAATTCCATGGAATGCGACCAGGAAAGCCCCTTTACTCGCAGACGGAACGGCCGTTTCAATAATAGTTTCCTTTCCTGCTAATATCCTTCTATATGCGCTATAGTGAATTACTGCACCATCATTGGTAAAACGAACTACTCCATAAGGAAGCTGTATCTCGGTAATTTCTGTAGGCCGCTTTGCTACAGCATCAGAAAAATCTATATCGAAATCTAAAGGTTCAGCTACTTGAACACAGGTAGGCGCCACAAAACTTCTATCAGCAACTAATTCAGTTTCACTCACCGGTTGCTGAGGAAAAAAGAATCGCTGTAGCCCCCATGTTGCTAATAAGGCCAAGGATAAAGGAAAAAGTAAATCCTTAAAATTCATAATGATCCCTCAAATAATAGTTGTTGTGACAAAACTCTTTACGATTCTTTCCCCACCTAGATACAATGGCTACTATAAAATAGTAAATATTATCTAGTATACCACATAAGGGTAATTCCGGCTAGAGCATAAAAAATAGTAAAAATAAAAAAAGATGGATGTGACATCGTGTGTATTTCTTGTTATACTGAAGGTGTAGTGCATACATAAAGTTAGAAACATATGAATCAAGAAAAAAAGACCTATACGAAAACTGAAGTTCTTCAAGAACTGGCAGTTCAACCCTATATACTGGCTTTGTGGGAAAAAAAAACCGTTATCCAGCCAGTTGATACAGGGAAAGAGCTTCTTTACTTTAGCAACGATGTTATTAAGCTCCTCTCCGTTAAAGAGTTACTGTATGAAAAAGGTTATAACTTAGAGGCAGCCATAAAATATCTTCAAGATGGCCCCCCCTCTGTAGATCTGACTCCTCCTCTTACTCCCCCTGTTTTTGAACTGAAAAAAAAAGAACAACAAACTGAACTTCAAAAAACTTTTAGCCAAAATCTGCTCATTCTTCAGAAAAAGCTCATTGCCTTACGTGATCTACTCTAAGGTAAAATTATCCTTATAATAAAGCGATATACTGCTTTAATTAAAGTTTATTGCGATGAAAAAGCGTTATTTTCTCTTTACTATAATAAACTTTACTCAATTGAAAAAAATTTTTTTTTCTATAGTATAGTTACTATAAAAGAAGAGGGATTTATTAAAAACTGCGCTAAAACATTATGATACGACAGGCTTTTGCATGTATAAAAAAGGACACATCCACTTTATAGGAATTGGCGGTATTGGCATGAGCGGCATCGCTAAAATACTCAAATACCAGGGCTATACCATTTCAGGGTGTGATACAAGCCTCAATCAAAAAAGCATACAAGAGCTTCTCACGTATGGGTGTACCATTTATGAAGGAAACAATACTCACCAGTGTAAAGACACCTCAATAGATATACTCGTATATTCCTCCGCAATAGATCCCGAAGATGAAGAGATAAAAGCCTCTCAAGCTCGAGGTATTCCTACTATCCCGCGCGCGTTGATGCTTGCTGAAATCATGCGAACCAAATACAGCATTGCGATATCTGGAGCTCATGGAAAAACGACCACAACGTCTTTAATATCACATATATTTATCGATGCTCTCCTTGACCCTACCGTTATCATAGGAGGCCATTTAAAAAACATTTGCACAAACGCTAAATGGGGTGCCGGTGAATTTTTAGTAGCAGAAGCGGATGAAAGTGATCGTTCCTTTTTAAAATTACTACCTACACATGCTGTTGTTACCAATATAGATTTAGAACATCTTGAAACTTACAAAGATATTGATGATATCAAAGCAGCATTTACACAATTTTTATCCAATATACCCTTTTATGGAAAAGCGATCGTATGCTTAGAGGATCCTCATATACGCTCTTTACTACCTGCACTTACACACGTCAAGATGATAAAATATGGTCTAGATAATGAAGCTGATTTTTTTGCACAAGATATTATCCTTGAGAAAGACCATTCAACCTTTACCGTTTTTCGCAAAAACCACCCTGAGCCGCTCGGAGTACTGACTATTCCTATGCCAGGCATACATAATGTACTCAATGCTCTTGCAGCGCTTTCTGCCTCGATGGAAGTTGGCATTTCATTCGAAAAGTGCGCTGAAGCTTTAAAAACTTTTAAAGGAATAGAACGGCGTTTTAGTTTCCAAGGAGTTTTTAAAGGTGCCGAAGTTATTGATGATTATGCTCATCATCCTACAGAAATTTCCACTACCTTACAGGTAGCGCTCAAAAAAAATCCTCAAAATCTGATTGTCGTATGGCAGCCACATCGTTATATAAGAACAGAGAAATTATGGGATGTTTTTATTCATCTTTTTTCGACAAGCACGATCGGACATCTTATCATTACCGATATCTATGCGGCGGGAGAACAGCCGATCAATTCTATTACCAGCGCCCGTTTTACCCAGGAGCTTCAAGCAAAAAGTCCTTCTTACCCCATAACTTATATTCCTTATGAGAAAAACTTCACAGAAATTGTTACACATCTAACAACCCTGGCGTCTGAAGGAGACCTTATCCTTCTTTTGGGTGCGGGAAACATTAACAAAATCGCTGACTTTTTAAAAGAACAGTAACAGTCGTCTTTAATTGGATAGAACGTCGAAAATGCTTCGCTTTTACTGGCTCTCAACAGATCACCGTCGGCTGTTTTTAAAGGAACAGCCTCTTCTATTTTCTAAAGTATCCTCAACAAGATTTCTCTAAGGGAATCACTATAGAGTGCTCCTATTTTTACAACAGAAGCACTCTATCTCAACGGTGACAGATCCTCTGGGAGATTCAACACTATTCACTTCTTGGATTACACAATAAAGGCGATCTTCTTATACGATACTAGACGCACTGCTCACGTGCCCTTAAATAAGTTTTTATCAGGTATAAAATATTAAATTTAACGCTTTTGACAAAAAGATATTTTTTTGCGATACTCAGTAGGAGCACTGATAGTGCTCTGAAAGCAGTTATTGAAACTATCCAAAAAAGGAATACATTGTATGAAAAACACTATTTCTACAGTAGCGCTTTTAGTGCTTACCTGTATAACAGCATATTCACCTATAGATGCGCGTCGCCGTCATCATAGAAGGAGCCGTGGAGCAACAACTGCAAGCTTTTTTGCAGGAGCAGCTATCGGAGCGTCTTTTGTAAGGAGATTTAATAGTCGCCCTTACTATTATGGGCCAGCCCCTCGCTTAATGCATCGACGACCTGTCTCTTTACAGCCTGTAGTAATGCAGCCTGTCCTAGCACGTCCAGTTGTAACACAACGAGTTGTAACACAACGAATTGTAACCCAACCAGTATTTGTAAGACCAGTCGTTAGTCAACCGGTTTTCAATTATACGTATCCTGTGTATACCTATAGCCCGGCTTACGTCTATTCAACTTCTTTCTACCCTTATCAAGGATATTATTACGCCTCTTAATGGTAGACATACGACAAGGGGCATCGCTGATGGTGCCCCTTGAAATACCCCCCTACAAAATGTCTAAACTTAGTGTCCAGGCTTAAAAACACAAACCTACCTTTCATCATCCACATAGTAATAGACCTGCTTTTTCCCCCGCCTTTAAATGACCCCCATTCCATTAAGAAACCCTCTCCTTATTCTTACCTTCGTGCTTCATTTCTATAAATATATCCTTATTTCTCCTTATAAAGAATTGATTTTATCAAATAAAAAACCAAACTTGTAAATTTTATTGACAAAAAGAGATGTGTTTTGACATGATAAAGGTATGAAAGCCACTGCTTGTCGGGCAATGGTAAGGCATACGATGAGGAACGTTGCTGATAACGTTCCTCAATAAAGTAATTTCTTTAGAAGTCTTCCTATTTCACCTGAACAGCACCTTACTTTCTTTATCTCACCATTTATACGGTAAGAACAAATTTTTAAAAATAAACATAAGAATTTATGGTGGAAAAATAACACTAGAATGTGCTACTCAAATTTTTCATGAAGAAGCGAAGCTTCATCTCTTGAATAATTTCTCTATAGTCTTATAAGGTAGTCCTTATCGCAAAGAAAAGCCCTGTTGAAGACAGACATCGCACAGAATAAAGAATTAATTTTATTAAATTCTAAAAATAAATTTATAATATTTATTGACAAAATGAGATCAAATTTGCAATAATTAAGTCTAGAAGCATATTTAAAAAAGGAGAATTTTATGAAAATGTACATAGGTCTTTTTATCATCAGTTTAGGATCGTCTGCTCAGGCTCTTTTAAGTGGCCCAATTTCTGCAGCTTCAAACATTGTTCACGGCGCAACTGATGTTGCAACAGGAACAACTAAGAGAGTGCTCAGCACGCCAGGCACTATAGTTGGCTCTGAGGACAGATATAACTCTACCAGGCCCTACAGAGACGAAGTCGTAGATGAAGATGTATTAGTAGACGATGAAGATGGTGTTGTTGATGAAGAAATCGTAGAGGAAACATCCCCTGATTCAGAACAACGTTCATACACCGACTATTAATAGTTATTAAAAAGATATAAAACCAATAAAGGAATTATATGAAAAAGAACATACTAAGCTTTGTATTATTACTACTAAGCTGCTCATTGATAAGTTCAGTTGATGCACGAAGATATGGTCGTTATGGTGGCGGATATAGTCGAGGCAGTGGTATAGCTGCAGGACTATTCGCAGGAGCACTGACAGGCGCTGCTATTGCAGGAGCTACGGGTGACTACCCTTATTATTCTTATGGATACGGTCCAAGACCTATTTATGGCTATGACTATCCTGCATTCGCTTACAGCCCAATGTATGCGTATCCGTATACTAATTATACGTATCCAGGATACTACTACGGCTATTAATTATCAGATATTATAAAAAAACTTTAGATGGAAAGAGGTTAAGTGTCCTTATTTCATCTAAAGTTTTTTTGTTTTCTTTTCAAAAACTACCCTTCCATCACTCTACTGTATCTCTAAAGATCATACTAAAAAGAAGCATTAAAGCTCTCAAAACTTCCTTTTTTCTCATCCGCTTTTATCTCACTCTAGCCACTTGCGTCTTTATAAGAGTCAGTTATTATTAACACTGAAGAGCTCAAAATAGTAAAAAAAGGGTTTATAACAATAAAAAAATACTCATAAACTATTAAAATAAACCATCGAACTGTTCTTGACGGCTCTTAGTACAACTCTTTTTATATCTTATAAGGATACTACCATGAAAAAACTCATTGTTCCTTTACTAAGCTTTATGCTCGTAAATACAGTTCCTTTACAGGCGGATTTCTCAGAGGGCCTTCTTCTTGGAGGAATTGCAGGACTAACCAC
>JACDFK010000012.1 GCA_013815795.1 Candidatus Babelota bacterium
ATGTTTAAGTGGAGCCCATTGGTGTTCTATGGGGTTAAAATCAGGTGAGTAGGCTGGTAGGTAAAGCAGATCGCAACCAGCGCTTTCAATGAGAGCCTTAATTTTTCCGTTCTTATGAAAGCTCGCATTATCCATAATAATAGTTTGGCCTGGTTTGAGCACTGGAAGCAAAACTTTAAGTAAATATGTTTCAAAGACTTCTCGATTACAGCTTCCCTCAAAGACAAATGGTGCTTTAAGAGTATTTTTATGTAAAGCACTTATAATTGAAAGTCTTTTCTGCCTTTTTCCTGGTTTCAAAGCATATATTCGTGGCCCTTTTTTACCCCATGCATACGGATATTCTTCATTGTCATCAATACCTGATTCGTCTAAATAGATAAGACTATCGATAGGTTTTGTTTTTATTGTTTCCATATATATGATACGTTTTTTTTCATCCCGCTCGATATAATCGTAGGTTTTTTTTTACGAGTAAATCCTATTCTTTTGAGCCACTTACAGAATACTCTTACGCTTATAGAGCCCCACTTTTCTGCCATTGCAGTCGCTGTCAAACCTTGATTCTCTTTAACGAACTGCTCAAATTTTTCTAAATCTGGGATTTTATTGCCATATCCCTTGCGCCAGTCTTTTTTAGGGGTTAAACTTCCCTCAGTCTTTTTTTGTCTAACCCATCGAAAAAGGGTTGATCTTGCAATATTTAATAATTTTGCAACTTTCTCTATTTTTTTGCCACTCTCAATTAGACTCACTGCACGTTTTCTTAGATCTTCACTGTACGCTATAGCCATAGCAATTCCTCCTTGTTATGAATATAGTGTAACATAGAACGATCTTTATTCATAGATCATTTGCTATACAAAGGGTGATTTTTGTGCCTAAATAAAAAAACCTAGAGCAATTTAAATTTTAAATAGAAATTTTATTGTAAAATATTGATTAATATTTTTAAAATATGTTATTGTTAATAAAGAAAGCGGTGTAAAAAAAGAATGTTTACAGCGCTATAAAATTCTATAAACAGTTTTACGATGAAAGGTTTATGATGAAATTAACTACTACGAGGATGTTGCTTTTTATAGCGACTTTTTTTGGAGGTCTAACATTTCAGTGTTCAGCAATGGACTGGGATGCCGGAGTATATGTACGTAATGACAGTAATTGGCCATTAGAAATTAACTATATTAAAAATGGAGAGCCATTGGTCATTCAGTTGGGCACCGGGGGTAAAATAGCTTATTTAGGACAAGCTAGTCAAGTGAAGGATGCTAAGTATCATTCTTCTGCAGATATATTATTTTCACATCCGATTACCTTTTTAAATAAGACTAGAGCAGGTGATGATTTTATGTTTGTAATAACCACCTGGTATGGAAAATGGTCTGAGAGTGAGGAGCATCCTGAGCCGGGAACTATTTCAAAGGATATTACCGGCACGCCTGATAGTACGGCTAAAAAGGAAAGTCCACTGCCGGAAAAAGGATCTCCCTCTGTAAGTGAGACCAAAGAAAGTTCACCGTCTGCAAAAAGTTCTTCATCTCAGCCACGTACGGCAGAAGAATCTATGGTGTGGGTGCGCAATGATAGTGGTTATAAGGTGAAAATTACTTATATAACTGCAAATGGCGATAAACGTGAACGCCGACTGGGAATAGCACAAACAATGGTTCTAGGGAAGGCTAACACCTTAAAAAATGTTACCTATCACGCTTATGGAGATGTATGGGAAAAAACCTCTCCTGCCACATGGCCTCTTGATATTCAAGGAAATATAAAAGCTAATTCTGATCTGCTTTTTAAAATAACAACTTTCTTACAGGTGTTTTCAGTGAGCATTGAATATCTTGCCTCCGGGGAAATCCCCACGGGGAAAGTAGGCCTTCAAGAAGCAGATATGCAGAAAAAGAGTGATGAATTTGATGCATGGGATTTGTTTGAGAATGATGAGGCAAAAACAGCCATACTTAGCGGAGATAAAGATAAAGCTTATCGTTTTATCTTCGGTTTAACGCCTAACTACACTCAACAAGAATTAAAAACAGCGTATACGACGCTTTCTCTGACATGGCATCCTGATAAAGGCAAGTTAGAACAGGCTCGGGATGGCAGAGCAATGCAAATACTTAATGATGCCTATAGCCACTTAAATAATAAGTTCTCTTGATATTGGCTTTAAAAAAACTTATCGCCCTAGGCCCTAGAAGGGGTGCTGGAAAAAAAAGCACCCTTCTAAGATATAAAGACAAATCTAAAAGACTGTGCTGCAGAGAGAGTGCCATATTTGGTATAATCAAAAGAGATTACAGATTTTATAGGGTGGGATTTCTTCCATAGGGGTTTTTTCTTGTAAAACATTGTAAAGCACTTCAGCGGGCAGGCATTCGAAGTCGTCGAGTTGCGTAGTCTTAGCATAGACATCTTCGGATTGTAAGGTGCTTCCAAATTCGGGCAATATACTCCAACAATGGCTCGCCCCCGCAATAAGTACAATATCCACAGATGAGTTTTGTTTATGTAAAGTAAAAATGCGTGCAAAAGCATAGAGATCGAAAAACGGAGAAAAGCATTCAATTAGGGCAATACGTACGTTTTCTTTTAAGGGATTTTCCCAGTTGAACGCTTCTTTATAGATGCTTGTAGATGAAGATGTTTCAATATCTTGGTCTTTTAGAAATTCTGAGTATTTGGCAAAGTATCTATTTGTTTCATCGATAGTGCTGTGGTATAGTTTTTCAATACTCTCATTTTCTTGCACTGTATCACAGATCTCTAAAAGGTTTTTGCAGGTAGCTAAAGCGGATTTTTGCTGTTCTTGATAATTTACTAACAGGTCGTTAAAAGAGAGGGACCCTATACGCCATCTAAAAGAATCCTTATGGAAAGTATAATCTAAAAAAATATTTTCGTTGTATTGATCACTGTTGTTAATGAAAAGTATATAGTTAACGGCTAAAAAAAGACCACGTATATCAACATTCTCAATTGAAGTGTATTGGAACTCTTTGTCTTCAATGACTTCTAAGCAAGACATTTCGCCTGGCAGACAAAAGAGCACATCCCTTTTAGACAATCGGACTTGATTGAGTGTCGATTCTGTAAGTATTTTGAGAGGGCGGGTGGTTGTTTCTTCTCGGTCTCTGAGGGCCTTTATAACTATTCTTAATTGTTCTACATCTCGTTGATCTCTTGTTTTTGCATGGATATCAAAAAGGAAAATACACCTATTATCTTTTGAAAGTTTTACAACCCAGGTATTGACGAGTACCGATTTGATCGAGGGGGTATAGCTTACAAAAGTTGTTACAAAAAGCGCTTGTATAATAAAAATACGGTTGTAGTTCATAAGAGCCTTCAGTGTTTAAGAATTAGGTTATGAAACTTCTTTATTCTAAGTTAAAACTAACATTAATTTATTAAAAAAGAAGACAATTCCATTTCGACGTTTCTTCAAGTGGAGTTTTTTCCTGAATGTTTTGCGGATCTTTCAAATATACTAATGGATAAAGCTCCATGAATAATTCTTCTGCAATCTCTTTTCTTGTTTCTATCCAGCTTCCATTTTTTTCAAATGTACGACTCCACAAACGCGCATTTTTATCATCAGACCCGGTGATAATAGTATTATTATCATTACTAAATGCGATTGCAACGACCTGACCGGGGTGTTCCAATGTTTTTAGTAAGGTTCCCTTTTTAGAATCCCAAATACGTGCTGTGCAGTCCATTGATCCGGTAATGATGGTATGGCCGTCAGGGCTATAGGGCGCTAGATAGATGACTTCTGTATGCCCTGTCATTTTTTCATGTCCTCCAAGTTCAGGATGCCAACACAGAGCTTCCCCGTAATTTCCTACTGTGTCTGATGTTGTAACAATAAGGGTACCATGGCGGCCGAATGCTACTGAATGAATAGTTATTTTGCTCGTGAATATTTCTTCTCTTTCTCCCGTTTTTGTATCCCAAATATACACTTCTCCACCTAATGATCCTATGAGAATAGTATTATTCTTATCACTATAAACATTAGTATAAAATGCGGCTGAAATTATCTCTTTTCTAAGTAAAAACCTTTTGTTCTCTAATACCATTAATAACTCTCCTGTGATGGCATCCCACAAACACGCCGTCCCTTCCTTTGATCCAGTAAAAATCGAAGTGCCATCGGGACTGAATACTGCATAGCATATTATTTCGCCCGGTCCTCTTAATGTTAGCAGTTTTTCTCCTGTGGAGACATCCCACAGACAGGCTGTTTCATCATCAGAAGCGGTGAGAATAGTTTTACCATCAGGACTGAATGCTACGACATCCACAAAAACTTTATCTTCTTCTTGGAGATCTACTAACTGTGGTATTTTCCACATACTACATTCTTTATCCCTCGGTCCTATTATGAGTGTTTTTAGTAATTCTCCCGTTTGAGTATTCCACAGTCGAGCTCTACCATCCCATGAACCGGTAAGAGCAGTTTGGCCGTCAGGGCTGAGTGCCACTGCACGGACCTGACCTTGTGAGGGACATGAGAATGTTTGACACAGTTCAAAGTTGTAGTTTAACGTCTTTTCAAGTAACAAGAAAATTATATAATGTTTAAGATCCTGTGGGAGCTCTCTAAGGTAGCTAAGCATGCTATTCATATAGTTTTTATCTATGCACTTAGGTGATTGCTGCATAGAGTGAGTGGTTAACCCTCCTAAAGTGAAAATTATTAGCGCAAGTAGTGATAACTTACCTGTAGAGAGTTTCATACAGATCCTTAGTTAAGTTCAGTGTGCCGATTTTAAATTTCTATCTATGAGCAGTTTCTGCATAATTAGTATGCTGATCTTTTTATACTATAGTCTCCTTGAGCATTAATAGTTGAAGATAGAATCGAACTGAGTAGTCTAGAATACCATTTTTTGGTCCTGCTTATTACTAATGATAGAACAATGATTTTTCCAAACAAGATGTCTCAAAAGATGTTGGTTTATTGCAAAGTAATAAAGAGAGGATTGTCCCGGTAAAGTGCAGTGTTTTATCTTCATCTGTTAGTATAGGAAGAGTCTTCTGCATATCAGGTTTTAATATATTTAATTGAGTTGTTTTTTTTTGAATTTCTATATAATTAAGAGTCGATTCCGTAAAGGAGGGTATTAAACTCTCACTAAGCGTAGGCCGGTCTGCCGATATCTTTTGGAAAGAATGTAACAAGCAGGAATTCACGCCCCAGTTAGTTGAGGGTATCTCGACAGAGGGTACAATCTCCCTGATAGGAAAGAGTATTTCTCTACCTTGAGAGAAGTGTCGGGGTTGAAATGAAAGACTAGTCTCAGTAAGGCTTACTAAGAAAAAAATCTGTACAATAAAAAAATGAAGATAGTTCATAAGGGTCTTTCATTGTAAAGATTGAGAGTAAGTATCTTTCCCATCTCTAGTATAGAACAGGTACAAGTTCCATGCAAAAGCTTCCACACTAGGAGTGGTTTTGAGTATAAAAATGAGGATATCTTGCAAAGACGGTGACTGGAAAAGGATTTTTTAAAGTTTATCTGGAAAAAAGGAGGTCTCTATACCCTTTATAAAAGGTATTATTTTAAGATTATCGAAAAAGTTATCTCTACAAGAAGCTTCGTCATAGGTATATTTCCAAAGATGTTTGCAGGTTTCGCACAAAGAAGAATCGTTCTTTATTAGAGTTCAATAAAGCGATTATGGCTGGGTTTTTGTGCAAAGCCTAATCTCTATCATGACAGCGTTAATAAAAGTCTTTAAATATCTTAAAGCCTAACCTATGATAATACACAGTTAACGTTATTATTTCACTTAACAATATGCATGCTGCTTGTGAACGTTTCTTTTTCCTTACTATAGTCGCTGTTTTAAAAAGCGTGCACTATTCGTCTCTATAGTAGAAAAGTGTAGTAAAGCCCCTTGTCTCTCTTTTAAGGTTTGAATTTTAAAAAAAAGATTACCAGAAGAGGCTTTTTTTGTATTCTCCTTCGTGCGAACTTATATTATTTAGCAACATCTATTTATGATACATTTGCTTTCTGGTAACGTTGCAGGTTTCAAAAATGAAGCAATCGCACTTGTGTTCGATATACCCTGATCTGACTTTGTATATGATTCAATGAGTTTTCCATTGCTTATATAATGAATGTTTTCGTGAACCAAGTTTACAAAATTCATATCATGACTACTGATTATAGGGGTGACTCCTGTGTCTGTAACTGCTTTAAGCAAAGCAACCAATGAGCGACTGCTTTCAGGATCGAGAGCAGAAGTAGGTTCGTCAAATAAGAGTAGTTTGGGTTTTAAACATAATGCTCTGGCTATAGCGATCCGTTGTTGTTGCCCGCCCGACAACTGATGAGGATATCTATCTGCATAGTTCTCCATTCCTACGCTCTTAAGCGCCGCAAGTCCTTCTTCGTGTGCTTGTTTATAAGGCATATTAAGTACGTTCATGAGTGGATGTACACAGTTATTAAGCGCGTTCATATGAGGGAAAAGGTTAAAGTGTTGAAACACAAAACCAACAGTTTTTGCTCTTTCGATAGGCGACATAGCGCTAATCGAAATGCCCTCATACTCTATTGTGCCTGTATACTGTTGATTCAGATGAGCGAGACATTTTAAGAATGATGTTTTACCTGCACCACTAGGGCCAATAAGGCAATGGAGCGACCCTTGAGCAGCAGAGAGTGTAATGGTATCTAAAATTTTTTTGCCTTGTATGGTGAGTGAAAGAGAGTTAATGTTAATCATGATGAGTTTCCTTGTTTAGGTAGTGATTGCTAAATCCTGTAATGACGCTCGTCATAAACAAATAAATCAGAGCAATGGTACCGTAGATCATAACTGGATCGAGTGTATGTGAATTAAGATTCATACCTACTTTGGTAAGTTCTAACACCCCAATAATTGAGATTACAGCCGTTTCCTTGATGAGTACTGATACCTCATTGGTGAGCGATGGAAGCACTATTTTTAGTGATTGCGGTAAAATAATAGAAATAAGCGTAGAGGTGGATGAATACCCCAGGCTATAGGATGCTTCCCATTGACCAGCGGGCACCGCGTTAATTCCGCCCCGTATAATTTCTGTGATATAGGCGGTTGAGTTGAGTCCCAAAGCGATTGCTCCAGCAGCGAAGGGCGATAAATTCAGCCCGATAAGGCTCGGAAGTGCATAATAAAAGAGAAGTACCTGTATGAAAACGGGTGTGCCTTGTATAGCGATTACATATGCTTTAATGAGGTATTTCATAAAGGGATGAGCAAGTCTCTTGGACGATGCGATACCCATCAAAGTTCCAAAAGCCATGCCAATTCCTGCTGCACTAAGAGCAAGCTTTAGAGTAACAAGGGCTCCTCGCATAAGGAGGGGAGACCAGGAAATGAGTGTTTCAACTGTATTACTGTGTAACATTCTTTGACTCCTTGAACCATTTTTTTTCGAGTGTTGTAATAGTACCGTCTTGTTTAAGCTCTTCTATAGCTTGTGTTACCTGCTGTGTAAGGGCAGTCTGTTTTTTATGTATAGCAATGCCATTGCCTTGAGCTTGCATTTCTGGTGGCAATTTAACTCGCACCACTTTAATATCTGGCTGTTTTAATGCGATATCATCTGCAGCAGGATTCTCAAGAAGTGCCGCGAAAGATTTTCCATACATAAGGTCGATTGGCATTTGTGGAACATCTAGGTACCTAAGTTGAATGGTTGGATAAAACAGCATAGCTGCTTCTTGAAGGCTTCCCGCTTGAACGCATATAAAAGCATTAGGATAGTTCTTTATATCACTTAATGATGAAATACCCTGAGGAATAGTTTTCCAAAATATAAGTGATAACTCTGTAAGAGGTTGCCCTTGGTAGTGTATCATAGATATTTTTTCCAATCGTTGCGGAGTGATAGACATGCCTGAGATTATCAAATCTAGTTTTCCTTGTTGGAGTTCCATGATAAGTGCATCAAAAGCCATATCTTTAATAAACACCTTTTTACCAAGTTTTTTCCCTAGGGCGTTAGCTATGTCAATATCAAAACCCTCGAGTTCCCCTTTTTGGTTAAGCATCTCGTAGGGTGGATACCCCGAATTAAGCCCCACCTTAAGGGTGTGCTCATTGTCCTCTCTTTGTTCGTTTTCGGAAAAAAAGATTGTATAGATTGAAAAAAAGACCATAAGGGAGAGAGTCAAAAAAGGAAAAAATAGTTTTTTTATATCTAAAAAATTCATAATAACCCTGTATGTGTTTCTGAAGGTATAACTTAAAAATATAACGTAGACTGCGTAATGTGTTTGTATTGATGAGTGTGAGTAGGCACTCCATAACAAAGTCACTACAGACGATGAAACCTTTGGTACTTATCGCCAGTATTTACCTTTACCAACATAAAAATAGTGGGAGAAAATAGATTATATACGCCTAGCGCGACGACGAGAAGAAGAGAAGAAAGATGTGGTGATAGAAAACAATGAAGCGTACAAAGAAGATGTTGTAGGTATGTTTAAACTGGTATCTTCGGTACTTAATGGCTGTTTTATAGCGTTTTCTATGAGTGTCTGCATGCTAAACTCCTGCATGGTATTGTTAAACTTACTTTATAAACTTAATAAATATTTTCTAGATAGTCAATAACCTGCTTGTTTTTTTGTTAATGCTTTGATTATTATCTAATAAACTATAGTCGTCACAGTATGCTTAAGAAATTTTATTATTTTCAAAATTATTTATAAACTTTCACTTAACCGGGTTAATGTTTTTTCTAGTTTTTTTATTGTATCTCTACTGATTAAGCCTGTCATAAAAAGAAAATGTGGAAGGACAGTCAATCGCTAACCCTATTATTGTTCCTCGATACTAGTATACAACAGGACCAAAGAGTGCATGCGCTATCAAAAAGCATATCTATGTTAACTGCTGAGTACTGAGAACACTACTTTATACATCTCTTAAAGCCTGTTTACTTGTGCGCTTCTAGGCAAAATAAGAGGAGGCATAACGCCTCCTCTTTCATATTTCAGTGTACTTATTCAAACCTATTTTTTTGGAGCTGGTAATTTAATAGATTCTAACTCTTTATTTATTTTCTGATAATCACTCATAATACAAGCAAAGTCTTGCTTAATTGCGCCTAAGTTCACGCCTTTATGTTCAGTAGGCTTAGATTCCGATTGTTGTGGTACTAAATTATATTTTTTAGCTTTATCAGGGTTAATAGAAGGCTTAGAAGGGCTATTGGATTTTCTTCTTTCGTCATCTAAAGGATTATACAGTAGTCCAGAAAGTTTCATAAGCAGTTCCTCATGAGGTTTCACTATCTTATCTGTCCACTCTTTCTTAAATTGAGGGTCAGTGAGTTTTTCTTTATCTTTGGGAACTAGTGCCTTTAAAGCATTTTTCAAACGAGGGATTTTTAAACTTTCTGCTAAAGCTCTAAACTGCTGTGCCGGATGTTCTTTAGAATCACCGTCAAGCTCGTCAGACTGAGTCAAATCTTTCTCCAAATTTGTCATAATAGTAGGCAGCACTGCAGGTCTTACCGGTTTTACAGGAGCCTCTTTACCTTCTTCTTGCTCCTCATCTTCATCTACACTAGGTTTTTCTAAGGAGGCCAAAAGTGTAGCATCTTCACTTAAAATTTGGTCAATCTCTTGAAGTGCAAGGTATCGATCTATATCTTTTTTAGAAAATACCGGTTCATCTTTTTTATCTTTACCCTTATTATAAGATTCATCTTTTTCGTTGCCTTTTTTATCTTTTTCTTTCTCTTTTTCACTTGAAGGTTTCCCGCTATCGGATTTCTTTCCTCCATCCTTTGTATTGGAAGGACCTTGAGACTGACCAGACGATTGTTGCGGCATCCCACCAGGTCTAGGGCCAGAGCCATAATCATGACGCATTGGATACATAGGTCTGTTGTATGTTTCTATTGCCATTTTTTGGTAGAACTCATTGTATTGAGCATCTGGTGAAACGCCAGGCAGTTGTGGCGGAAGCTGTGAAACTTTTATAGGAACTTTAGATCGCTCAAGAGCTTTCTGTTCTTTGTCTATTTCAATTCGTGCAGCTGCCAGCTCTTGAGGTTTGTTTTTTTCAAGTAACTGTTTAATGCCCCCAACAACATTCTGAAACTTAATGCCGGTTCTTAGAGCATCCAGAACTTTATCAAAAGATTGATTCGATACTCTATTATGGCGTCGTTCTTGTTCAATTTTGTGCTTGAGGGTACGATCAACAAATGCTTTTTGCTTGCTATCCTTCAAGCTATCATACGCTTCTTGAATAAACGAAAAAGACAAACTGGACTTTTTTAGCTCCTTGAGAATCGCTTTTTCATCTAAACCCTGTTCTTTTAAGTAGCTCCGTAATGCTGTAGGATCAAACACCGTACGCATTTTTTCATAGGCATCTTTTATTTCTTCGGGTGAAGCGTCATAAGAAATATCAAGTACTTCATACGGATTATCGTCATCCGAACTTTTAGTCCTTACTTTAACTGATGGTTCATGTGTTAAAAGAGCCATACGAAGCTGTTCAAGGTTCTTATATAAAGGCGCAAATTCAGCGGTGCTTAAAAGGCCTACAAGGTCAGGCTGCTTTAGAACTTCCAGATAATAAGAAAGTTCAATAATTTCTTTGCTCAGCTCCTTAATTCGGGTACTAAAGGAGTTCTGAATTGATGCCTTATGTTTAAAACTATTGAGGTGGTTAATAATATCATTTAAAAGAGCTAATGCGTTTTTAGCGTCCACAACAGGAGCTTTTGGTTTTTCAGCAATTTTTATCTGCTCTATCGGACGTTGTTGAGGAAGGGGAGATCGAGTAGTAGGTTGCGGTTCTTGAGGTGTTAATCCCTCTTCTTCCATAAATTTTACAAGATCTTCAAAATTAGATGGATCTAGATTTTTTTTCCTCATACTCTCTTCAGTTTGTCTTCCTAACTCTTCAAGTTCCTTTTTTTGATCAGGTGTAAGACTATTAAGTGCTTCAAAAAATTGTTTAATTTCTTGTGTTTCTTTCTCTCCTAAATTCAACATCTTAATCTCTTCATCGCTCAGCTTAAAAGAGGGCTCAGCAGAAGGAGCTTGTCCAGGCATCATCGGTTGAGGAATACCAGGAGCGCCTGCATAGAGAAGGGGCTGAACAGGGCACATAAGAAAAAAGCCAAGCATAGGAATGCAATACCTTTTTTTTCTGAGCGTTGTTTTTATAAAGTTCATAGTTTTCCTTTTGTGTCGATACTATAATTTTCAGTTATTAGTAGACTAACTTTCTGTAGCGTAGTTCTCTCGTATCTGTTTCTGATAACCCTTTTTTAATGCTATCTTACCTGATTATCTATTATTTTAATCTTTTTAGCAAACCCTTAAGGTTGCCCTATATCTAAGCGTATTTTTAGCGATTCAGAGGTTGAGCACGTATAAATTTCCGATATAAACTATTCACTGCACTACTTGTTCACAGTTGTTCGAAAGAAACTCTTATATCAGAAGATATAATTAGGTAATTATTTTTAATATATTCCTATTTTTAATTTTAGTCTTTTATTGAGTAGAAGTCAACAATAAAGCATGAGAAAGGGCTGATTATATGCTGCATTACACACAGCGTCATCTATCATAATCTTTATTTTTTAGTAGGTAAAAAATAACAGGAGTTAGAGATTGTGGTGAAGGTGTTTACCGCCTTTTGCCAGGCAGAGTTTTTTAGTTTCTTCTGCATCGACATCTAAAGAAATCCATACATTAAAAAGAGGTAAAAGTTACTGTAAATCGTAAGCAAATATGCCTTATTAACGTTCTATTGCAGCTTTTACCTGTCTATTATCTAAAAATGGTATAGGACTTAAGTTTTTTTCTTGTTCAGCTTCTATAGAAAGAAGAAATGTACTAAGAAAGCGAAATTTTTACGATATTATACACTTTTGCTCATACTCTATTTCAGGCGCCACCTGAGGGCAGAGGTACTCTTCCTCTTGATTTATTTTAAGTAGCACTAAAGCTATTTGATCCTTTCTTATATCCTGCTTAAGGTCGCCCGATTCCTTGTATTTAGGTCGATTAGAAAAGTCCTCAAAATTTTTATACGTAGCATTAATGATTATAGAACCCTTATTTAATAAATACGAAAAAACAGACCAGGCCCCTGGAATACCCTCACAGTATCCTTGAATAGCGTAGTTTAATAAACAACCACCTTCATCATTTACTTCCTTTAGAAGATTTAGATTTGAACTTACAAAGCATTCAATCAGGTCTTTATTACCCACATATGCATACCTACAAAGCTGCTCAAATGTAATGTTAGAAACTTGGTACGTACTCGACGGAGGCGTTTCAGGACATCTATAAAAATCGTGCTCATCTTCTCCAATATAGTTATTTTTTTTCTCTAAAATTGTGCGAATGTGATCTCTTCTGGATTTTTCTCCTGGCACTTGTTCATTTAGAAACCTATCAAAGGGACTATGATCTATAAACATATCTTTTGTAGTTTGTGTAATATCAGCACCTTCATTTAAAAGATAAGCAAAAACTTGCCATGCCTTATGGTTATTTTTTTCGCAATAGGAACCAATAGCATAATGTAGGAGATTTTTTCCCTCATCGTTTACTTTATGAAGCAGCTGTTTATGTCGACCTAGAAAGGATACGATGTAATCATAATTGCCGTTGTAGGAGTCTTCACAGAGATCTTCGAAATTTTTATTGATAAAACTTTTATTGATAATACACTGATAGATCTTATTAAAGGTTTCTTCGCCATCCATTTCTCTATACAAGTGCACTGTTTGCTCATCTTCAGCAGATAGTTTAAAAAGGCTTGTACACTTTGTGAGAAAAACAATGTATTCTGCTTGTGCAGAAGAGGTTTTTTGATTTATACACACCACTTTTCCTTGAGCTAATCTCGCAATAAAATCAGAAAGACCCTCACCTCCTAGGAAATCTGAAAGCTTAGTGTAGTTAAACTTACTGGCAACATTTTCTTCTGCTATTTTAAGATATCCTTCAAAAAGTACCATGGTATACAGTTGTCCGATTTTTTGAAGAAGAGGTCTAGATGCTCCCCCTTTTTTTAGGAGTTCCTCTATTGTTCTAAGTATAGTACTTCTAGCTTCACTTACATCGCAGCTGTTCCTTTGACAATAAATGTCATCCAGTTTCATCATGAATGACATAATCTGCATAACAATATCGGTATTAAACCAATATCTCTTACAAAAATTCTTATTTTTAATTTGACTGTTTAAATCGCGATGAGTGGCAACTAGACATTCTGTAAAGAGGCCATCTGTCGTAAGCCATGTAAAAAAATTAGTATGATTCTGGTACCCCCCGGACAAAGACTTTTTCGTTACACCTTTATAAAAATTATCGACTCTTTTTATAAAAAGAGCCAACGTTTCTTTTTGTAAGGTTTCATTTTTAGATTCGTTATCTATTTTATTATTCACTATATCCATACAAAAAAGAGCCTGGCAACTTACCAAGCATGCAAATAAAGTTTTTCTTATAAACATCATGCCTCTATATTTTTAAAACTAAAATTTCGACGATTTACATTTTATAATAAGATTATAACACTAAAATGAAAAAGCATCAAAAGGATAAAAAACTATTATGATAAATTCTACCATTCATAGAGTGAAAGTTTTTTATGGACAAAGGGTACTAGTGAAATTTCAGGATAAAATTTCTAAGAAACAGCTTGCAATTCTGCCTATTAAAATGCCTGTTAAGATCTTAGACAGACCTCTACCGTAAAAGTGCTATCCTAAGTAGCTCTTTAAACATTTTCGTTTGTTTCGAAAAATAGTACTTAAATTAATTCACACTTTTCAAAAGGGATAAAAAGTGTTTCTACTAATGAGAGAGATTCTACACAAAAACCGTGTGCTTTAAAATTGATTAACTACTTCGTTTTGATACACTACCTATGAGAAGAAACTTGCTCGCAAACCCTGGAAAGGATCACTTTTATTGCACTAATAGCACAAAAAAAACTGTCGTTTAAAGGGTTTTTACTGGTAGAGCTTTCTATATCGGCCTTATTGATCAGCATTTTAAGTTTTTTATTGAGTTTCTGGCACTCTTCAATTCTTACAAGCTCCCTACAGACGGAGCGCATTATACAAGCATTATTTCTAGCGCGTTCCTCCCTAGAAGAGTATAAAACATTCAAAAAAGTTACACCGATTACTGGCACGAGGACTATCTTTTTACGAGATATTACCATGAGGCCATGTTTAGAAATTCCCACCTATTGTACTGTGTGTGTAACAGTTACGTGGTACGTGGGTAAACACAAAAAATCTCTATCGCTAAGCAGAATCACGTGCTTATGAGGATAACTATTTTAAAAGAAGGATTTAGTTTTATTGAACTTCTGATCTATCTCCCCTGTGCCCTTGTTTTACTCGGAGCCGCTGGATATTCTACTCTTAATTTTCAAAAAGCACTCCTCTCATTGACTGCTTCCACAGAGACAACTATTCAGATCGCACTGGCGATGGATCAGTTTATCAATGACCTTAAAAAGACCTCTTCATGTTTCACCCAATGGAAAAGCTGTGAGCCTCACAGTCTTATTTTTAAAACAGAACGTCATGATATTGGATGGAAGCACTATAAGAACCGCCTTATCAGGATTAGTGGTGATTATTGTACACAAACCGGGCGTTGGAAAGGAGCCGCTAGAACTACTTTTTTAGACCCGATGGAGCAGTTTGAATGCACCATCTCATATGATGGAGAAAAAATCAAAGGTATCCTTTGTAAAATGACAAAAAAATGCAGAGCGAAAGTATGCACTATAAACTCTTTTACCGCACTCGAGGAAAAAGTATGACGATTATTGTTCAATGCGCATCGCTTATAGTTGGTTTACATACGTTGAATCTCTTTTTAGATCAGCATCATTATGCACATTTGACAAGTGTGGCGATCGTACAACAGTGCCAAGAGTTCTATGAAGTAGAAGGGCTCCTAGCCTATGCAAAAGCATTGTGTGCTATCAATAAAAGTATGAAAATAACTCATTATCGTTTACAAAGGGGAAATATAACTGTAGTGAGAAACGAGAATCACACTGTAGCTCTTGAGGTTATATTTAATAAAAAAACATACAAAACGTTAGTCCACTCTTCTTAAAAGGAAATGTGAAGAAACTGCTCTATGTAAAACACTGAAAATCGACAGTGAAAAATTTTTAGCTAAGAACCTACCTTTGCGTGAATCAGTTCGCGAGGATAATCAGTTTAACAGAGCTACTTCTATTCTTATTAAAATCAATACATGAGTTAATCAACTTGTGATACTTGTCGTGAAATTTCGATGCATAACTTCGAATTTCACGGCAAGCACCAAAAAGCTCTCAAAACGAAGTTTCAAGTTAATTCCTTTTTTATATATTCACCATAAAATAGTTGTAAAAAACTTCTGCCACATCCCGAAAATAAATTACACTAGTTTCAAGGTGGTTGTAATCATGTCGTAATTACTAACATTCGCATTATAAAATACATTCTATTGAAAATACCTAGCTATGAAAGAAACAGTATGGAAATTTTTAAAAAGCTCGCATCATCGTTATTAGTAGTAACATTTTTTTTAGCTGGTTCAACTAGTAGATGTATGCAACAGGGGGAAACATCTACTGTCTTATGCAACATTACAAGCCACGGCGGACATACCACCTTTAAGGGATTCGACAATGGAGCAGCTCACTTAATCGATGGTAAAACAGGACACATATTTTTTCTTAAAGGACATACGGGAAGGATAAACTTAGGGACATTTAGTCCTGATGGAAAACTACTTCTTACAGCAGGATCAGAAGATACGATAGCTCGTTTATGGAATGTTAAAACGGGAAAACAGTTAGAGTTTTTTAACCATCCAGGATTTATTGTATCACTAGCATTTAACTATTATGGTCAGATTATTTTTATCACGGTAGATGATGGAAAAATTTATTTTTGGTGTGCTGAAACAGGAGAATTTTTAGGTATTAAACAAAAAGCTCTGTAGTACCTTTACTCCTCTATCAATGTTTATGCAAGATGTAAGAAATCAAGAAAGTCTTTCTATTTTCACCAGAAGAGAGCCACCATAATTTTTTTCAATGGTAGGGGAACTTTCTCTTTCTTCACCCTCGATTTTACTGCAAACAGAGATCTATTTTTAAGGTTTAATACCAATGTAAATATCTAACACCGTGTTTTGAGGATCTAAAGACCGTGTATCATATACCTCGAAGTCTGAATGATAGCACCTTTCACCACCCAACTCTTGAGTAGTCATCTGCCAGATTTTATGCCATGCATCAATAACTACGGTTGGCATAGCTCCTGGGTTAGTAGTGTATTTCATATATCTTTGTAAAGGAATATGGAGAACTTCCAGCCCCACAGGAATACTATCGGTGGAACTGACTTCCTCACCTACAAAATAGGTATAATCACCGGTCAAGTCCGTCTCATATTCGGTATATATACCAAAGAGTGTACCCGGATGCACACGATCTTGTATTTTTTGAGAAATATTGTCTTGAAAATATCGTTGTAAAGTCTGACCTATAAGAGCTGTAGAAGGGTTTGCTTCTAGACTATTATTTGTTCGAGCTTTAATTCCAACTACCGTAATTTCTGGCAATGTCGTCACATTATTTTCCATATAGATCCTTCAAATTTTTATAGTATCTATCGAATTGAACTCAACAAAATGAGTAAGAAAATTATAGACAAAAATAGTGTTTTAGCAACGATTATTAAAATCACTTTATTGAAAACACACAATTCCTTCTTTGAAGGAGACTTACTCATTAGTATTTCTTTGATGGTTAGAGTAAAAAGATTAGAGGGTTGCTACTTTACTTAATTTTTACCTCTCTAAAAGATGGTAGTTCCCTTATAATCCTAAAATTTTTTATCATAGGTATTTTTTCCTAGTGGTCGCTTTAGTTATTGTGAAAGGGATAGTAGAGATAAAAACGCTTCATATTTTTGCTTATTTATAAAAGTGCTTCAATCTTTATAAAATTTTATATAATTCTCTTTTTATGATATTTAAGCCTAGTGTGAGCATGTTTCAAAGTAAGGAGCTTTATTTGTTTTATTTATCAAAGAGCTTAAAAACGCTGACTAGAAAGCATGTGTGCTAAGTATAAAAAATCCACGAATTTGTAGGTAAGTTTTTTGCATAACTTTACGAGAAATGTATACTAATTAAAGATCTTTTATATTAAATTTTTCTAAAAAGGACAAACCCATGAGAGTGTTTTTACTAAAAGACGTTGACAAAGTAGGTATTGCAGGGGAGATAATTAAAACTAATGAAGGTTTTGCAAGAAATTTTCTTATCCCTAAAAAAATTGCCGTAGAAGTTACCGATAAAAACGAATCATCTTTTGTTAATCGCATTAAAGTTGTAGAAAACAGAAAAGAAGTTGTTGCTACAAAAACATCGATGCTTGCAGAAAAATTTAAAGATCTTCAGGTCATTTTAAAGCGCAAAGTGCACAATGGCGATCAATTGTATGGCTCGATCAGCGCTAAAGAGATTAGTGATGAACTTGCTAAGCAGCATGGAATAAAAATCTCCAATAGCCAACTTGTTATGGATAAGTCTATTAAAACTAAAGGTATGCATCCAGTAACAATAAAACTTTCAAAAACATTACTTCCAACATTACAGATAAAGATTATCCCTGAAACAGCATAATATGCAAAAAAAACAACAACAACCCAAAAATTCGACCGGTTTTGCTGAAAAAATACTTGGTCGAACACTTCCTTTTAGTATCGATGCAGAACGGGCGGTATTAGGATCTCTTTTACTTCATGATAGCCAACTTGAAACGGTAATTGAGCTCCTTAAGCCACAAGACTTTTATGGGACCCCTCACCGAATAATTTTCGAGGCTGTCTGTACGATCGCCCAACGACGGCAACGCCTTGATATTATTACTCTTCAAGATGAACTTGAAAAGGGCGATCTTCTACAAAAGATAGGTGGAACTGTTTACCTTCTATCCCTTCAAGAAGATATTCACTATGTGGGGCTTATTGAACAGCATGCACAGATTATCAGAGAAAAAGCTGTTTTACGAGAACTTATTAACTCGGCAACTCAGATAATAACTAACTGTTATGCGCAAAATGATCGTGAAATTGAAAGCGTCCTTGATGAAGCAGAGCGTGTCATTTTTCAGATATCACAAAAACGAACAGAGCAAAGTTTTGTGCAGCTCGATATTTGGTTGAAAAAAACGTTTCAGCATCTTTCAAGCTTACAGTCACATGAGAAGGGTATCACCGGTATCAGTTCAGGCTATAAGAAATTAGACGAAATGACCTCAGGATTTCAAAAGAGTGATTTTGTGGTACTTGCAGCTCGTCCCTCAATGGGCAAAACCGCATTAGCTTTAAGCCTCGCGCGTAATGCGGCGGTGCAAAGTAAGAGTATCGGATTTTTCTCACTAGAAATGTCTGCGGAACAGCTTACTTTACGGCTTCTTTCATCTGAAACGGGTATTCCGCATCATAAAATTCGTAATGCTGATATCAGCTCAGAGGAATGGGTAGAACTTACTCATGTTGCAGCTCAATTTGGTGCAATGAAAATGTTTATTGATGATTCTCCTATGCAAAGTATCTTAGATGTTCGCACAAAGGCTCGCAAGCTCAAAATGGAACATAATTTAGATTTTTTAGTAATCGACTATTTGCAGCTTCTGAATGGCGGGAGAACTTACGAAAATAGGCATCAAGAAGTGTCTGAAATATCACGTTCATTGAAAGCACTCGCAAAGGAGCTAAACATCCCCATCGTAGCTCTCTCGCAGCTTTCCCGTGCAGTTGATAGTAGGGTAGACAAACGGCCTATGCTTTCCGACTTACGAGAATCTGGTGCAATTGAGCAAGATGCCGATGTTATTATGTTTCTCTATAGGGATGTAGTATATAATCCTGATACTCAAGATTCTTCACGAGCTGAGCTTATTATAGGAAAACAGCGAAATGGGCCTACCGGAACGGTCTTTCTTAACTTCCAAAATGCTCTTACCCTGTTTGAAGACCCGGAAGCATAATTTCTATGATTATTTTAGGAATAGATCCAGGGTTTTCGGTGACAGGATTTGGCATTATGAGAAAAGAAAATGGCAAAACGCTTATTCTTGATTATGGTGCATTAAAAATGTCCTCAAAAGATCATTTATCTCGTAGAATAGCTCTCTTTCATGACTTTTTTTGTACTAAAATTGAAAAATGGGGTATTCAGGCTATTGCTCTTGAAACACCATTTCTTGGAAAAAATGCACAAAATTTTTTAAAATTGGGCTATCTACGAGGAATTCTTTATCTTTTGGCAGACCGCTATAAGCTTGAGTTAATTGAGTTATCCCCTCGATCTATAAAGTTAGCAGTCACGGGCTCAGGAGCAGCTCAAAAAGAACAGGTAGCTCGAGTTATTGGTCAGCTTTTCAAAGGATTAGCCGCCCCTAAAACACTCGATATTACCGATGCTTTAGCTGTTACCTTATGCGGCATTTGGCATCAGAGTAAAACGCGTACTTTACAATAAAGTAACTCTGACCTTTGAAAAATAAAAGAGTTGAATAAGGCTATAAGGAGTATAGCAGTTCTTCAACTCTTACGTACTAGTGGTAAAGTGTGAGTACTATAAAGAGGAAAATTAAAATTCTTTCCTGAAATCCCTTAAAAGTACTATACGGTAAAGCCTGTATAATGAATATATTTTTCCTACAGTTTTTTTAAAGGATTTTAAAGCTATGAAGATCGCATATGCAGCTTTGAATGATACTATAGGATCGGTTCAAAGCTCTATAACTTATAAGCCGTATCCCTCAATAAACTCAGCAAAATCTTCCATTCCTAATTCGCGTGCTCGTTGAGCTGCAGTTTTACCTTCACTATTGAGGCGCTCTTTTGGTGTGCCATTATCAATAAGTAAAGCGACTATACGAGTTGCTTTAGTGAAGATATACCTATATGCTTCAGCCCCTAATGTGGGTTTTTCTTCAAACTTGCATTTACTTTTATGCACTATATATACCAACAGATGTAACATCGAATTAGTATTGCCATAATTTTCGTACTTTATAGAGAAAAGAATATCTGCTGGAGCTTCACACTTTAGTAAAACTTTCAATAATTTTATTTTTAAATGTAGAACAGCATGCATCAATGGCAAAAAGTTCTTTTTTAGGTCTGCTTTAATATCTTCATTAGCCATCAGTTCTTCAATTTTCTCAAGCAATAGATTTTTTTCTAATTTAGTATCGGTTTCAAGAAAAGCGATAATGGTCTTAAGAAGAGGTTGTTCTTGAAGTGGAATACACGAATCGATTAAAGTAGCAATCTCTTCAAATCCAAATTCGCGAGCTTTTTCTGAAACCGTTTTGCCTTCTTTATTTACCATGTTTTTTGGCGCGCCGTTATATATTAACAACGTAATAATAGCTTTTACCTTAGTAGTATCAATCTGCATAAAAACAGATACTTCCTTATATATCGCTACCATAAAATGCAAAAATGATGATATAGATCCATAGGTCGGTGTTTCTAAAGAGAGAGAAACATTAGCATTAGCTCCTTGCTCAAACAGATAAGCAAGGACTTCGAAATCAAGAAATTGAACTGCTAGTAATACTAATTTAAAATCACTCTGTATGTCTAACTTGAATGTGGTAATTAAGTTTTTATATTCTGCAAAAAGTTGTTTTTTTATATCTTCATCTTCCGCTTTTTCCCTCTTTACTAAGAGCTGCAAGAGCGGTGAGTAGGGATTTAGTTGAGTAGCGAGCGGTAAACTAGCTCCCTTATTTTGAAGATGGGTACTTAACTTTTCATTTCCCAAGGTGAGAGCAAGCTCTAAAGCGGTGGCTCCTCCGCTTGGTCTAAATTCCGGATCAACTTTTTCGAGCAGAATGTCTATTACCGGTATCATTTTTTCAATGTTGGTGGGCTGCGATAATGAAATTAAAGTATGTAAAATGGGCAAGTTAAACGCTCTGGGGCACGCGTTAACATTGCTGGATGTTTTAAGAAGAGCTTTAAGTATCTCAATAAAAGATTCTTGCTGTAAGGATGACAAAGCTGCAATTAGAAGAGCATCCGGGATAAGGTTTTTTACACCTTGTGCTATTAAAAACTGTACCTTTTCTAGTTCACATGATTCAACAGCCATAGTTAGAGGACAGATAGCTGCTTTAAATGGTATTCCATTAGCTTCTAATGTTACAAAATAACAGTAATCAAGATCACCCTCTGCTTTCACAAGACAATCAATTTTTTCCTGTAAATCTTTTTTTAATCCCTCATCTTTAGTGGCGAGAAACTGTTTCATAGCTACACACACTGCGGAAGGCCCTGAATGTATAAGGTTAGGATCAGCTTTAAGATCAATAAGTAGGCAGATAACAGTAAGAGGCGCATCAAGGATAAGAGCTTCTGTTAAAAGGTTGTTTTGGATGAGTAGATCTTCATCTTGTATAAGATTATTTTGTCCCACGGTAAGTATAGTTTTATCCTTAGTTGAATCATCTATCCATCGAGAATCTACTACTTGGTAACTTAAAGGATCAGTTTTTAAACTATTTAAAGTAGTCAGAGCTTCAGTCCACTCAGCTTTCTCTTTACAGTTTTTAAAAATATCGTGAATTTTTTTTCCAGCAATCATGTTATTTTTATAGATAGTAACTTTTTCTGTATCCAAAACAGAAAGTAACTGATCAAGAGAGGCTATAGTAAAACCTCTGGTATATCTTATCATATAATCAATAAGGGTATGAGCTATTTTTTTATCCTTTAAAATTAAAAAGTTTTTTTTGCAAGTACTATTATAATTTTTCAGATTCGAAAGAGCTTCGCCACTAGGTGCTCCCTTTATGACATACAGAATAATAGGAATGTGTAGTTCATCTACTAAAGTAGTAGTATGCGAGATAGTTGTATAAGTCTCTCTCTCACCTACTAAGGTATTACTACTTTCTGAAGTTGTTTTATAAGATTCCATCCCCTTGATAGTAGCACCCAGGGTTGCGGCTGCACACAGTGATAAAAAAGTTGTTCTTTTCATAAAAAATCCTTAATTCGGTGTAAGTCTTTTTAATTAATACTAGGTGAGGGCGCATCGTATAGATCATCTATACATCAGATTTTGGCTATATGTATAATAATAAATAGATATTTTATTTATTATTATACATATCATAATTATAAATAAGTTTACTTCTTTTTATTTTAAATGCAAGAAATGCCCATCGGCACGAATAATTTCGAGGATAAAAATTCTTGGCGGGGCTACTTCTAGGGTGCCTTTAACACTTAGCAGTCAATAGCATGTTCCGCTTTTCAAAGGATTAGCTTTTCTTGAAAATTTTGATAGTACTCATGTAGTACTTAACCTTTATGGCATATGCTATAGCAGGAAAACGTACTCTTTCAAATAAATAAGTATGAGCATTCAAAAATAAAAGAGAAAAAATGAGTTATTCAATGAATAACTCATTTTTTCTCTCGCTAAATACTACAAAAGCTTTAGATTCAATTAAAATTCCTACTGATCTATGTTTTTTCTAGCAGTAAAAGGCATTATAAGCTATATGAATCGATACAAGCAGCAAGATCCTCAAATCCACATTCCCGAGCTTTTTCAGAAGCTGTTTTACCTTCATTATTTACCACATTCTTTTGAAATTTGTTATCTAACAATAAAGCAACAACAGCTTTAACCGAGTGTATGTAGAAATGTCTATAGTTAAGAAAACGAGGCATTTGTTCATACAATGCTACGAGTACAAAGAGCCATGAGGGTAGTGATCCATATGGAAATTTTTCAATGGATTGAGGAATGTCAACGACACCTCTCTGCTCAAATATAAAAGCTACTATTTCACTATCAAGCAATTCAATTGCAGCGAATACTATTTTAGAGTCAAACTTTGCATCGGCACAGATAGTGGCATACAAGTTTTTAAATTTTGTAAGAAGTTGTTTTTCTATATCTTCATCTTTAACGTGTCCTCTGTTAGTTATAATCCCTAATAGCTCTCGCTCTTTACTTACCTTGACAAAAGTCTTGTGTGATATACAAGCACCCTTCAATCTAAGAAAGTTTGCAAGATCTTCTTTTCCTTGTGTTAGTGCAAGCTCTAAAGCCGCAGACCCACTCATGGGTCTGTATTCCAGATCGGATTTTTCAAGCAAAATATCTAGTACAGAGATCATTTTTTCACTATTAAAAGGATTAGATAATGAAATTAAAGTATGTAAAACGGGGACCTTAAACGATTTAGAGGGAGCGTCGATATCGCTCGATATTTTAAGAAGAGCTTTGATTATATCAGTAGGGGAATCATTGTTAGCCGAATTTAGTGCAGCACTAAGAAGAGCATCCGGTACAAGATTTTTTACTCCATGTGTTATTAAAAATTGAACCATTTTAATATTGCGCGCATTAACAGCCATAGTGAGAGGAGAAATTGCTATTTTAATTTTATTTTCATCAGATGTACCTAAAGCAAAATAATAGTAGTCTAGATTAGCATCTGCGTCGATTAGAGAATCTATTTTTTCCTGTAAATCTTTTGTGCATGAATCTTTTTTGCAGTAGAGGAATTTTTTCACAGCTATACAAAGTGCGGAAGGACCTGAGCGTATAAGGTTTGTATCAGCTTTAAGTTCGATAAGTAGACTGATAATCGCATGGGGCGCATCTAGACTAAGAGCTTCAGTAAGAAGGTTTCTTTCTCTAATAAGATCTTCATCCTGAGTCAGCATATTTTTAGCATTAAAAACTGTTTGATCCATAGTTGGATCTTCTATCCAACAAAAATTTACTACGTGGTAGCTTAACGGATCAATTTTTAAATTTTGTAATGTACGCAGGGCATCATTCCAGTCAGATTTTAGTGCACCTTTTTTAAATATATCATGATTTTTTTTTGCCGCACTCATCGTATTTTTATAGATAGTAACCTTTTCTGTATCTAAAACAAAAAATAAGTGATCTAGAGTGGCTAAAGTAAAACCTTTCATATACCTTCTCATATAATCTATAAGAGAATGTGCTATTTTTTTATCCTTTAAAATTAAGGAAATTTTTTTGCAGGTACTCCTATAATTTTTAAGATTGACAAGAGCTTCATCAATAGGTCTTCCTTTTAAGAGATACTGTACTATAGGAATGTGTAACTCATCTAACATTGTATCATTATATGAAACGGTGTTAGATGATTCCATCCCATTCACAGTAGCAGTTAATAAGAGGGTTACCGAGAGCGATAAAAAAATAGTTTTTTTCATATAAAATCCTTAATTTTTAGTAAATGGTTTTTTAAATAGAGAGGAAAGGGCTTTGCTCAGATTGCCATAATCCTCGAATGATGTCGTAATTTTGAAAAAAATTTAAAATAATATTTTGCTTATTTATTATTTAATATCAGCAATATAAATAAATATTCTTATTTATATTGCTGATATTAAATAAAGATTCTTCAATAAAAATAATTTCTAAAATAAAAATTCGCAAAGAGGTTGTTTACAGGGATCCTTATAGGACTTTATTGCATGCAGCACGGTAGTTCATTAGTGCACTTATCAAGGTAGTAGTCGGTCTCTGTTTCCTCATCTGGAGGCGTTGGCACTCTATCTTCTGGTACGCTATACACCATATCGATAAAAGAAGCAAGTTCCTCATATCCATATTTTCGAACTATCTCTGAAGCTGTTTTACCATCGCGATTTACCCTATTCTTTTCTACTTCGTTATGTATTAATAAAAAGATGAGCATTTTTATATCGTTTTTGTAGGCGTCGAGAAGACGGTAACTGGAGTCTTCTGTATAGCGCATTACGACATAATGCAGCAAAGAGGGCAGTGGCTCGTATACTGGCATTTCAAAAGAGTACGGAACATCAGCGCTGACTCCCTGCTCAAATAAAAAAGTTAGTATATCAGTATCAATAGATTGGGTTGCACCAAAGACTACTTTAAAATCTATTTTTACTCCTAGAGGGAGAGCTATAAATGTTTTTTTAAATTCTTTAAGAAGGTTTTTTCGTGTATTTTCATCGTTAGTTTCTACTCTTTTTGCTATAAGCCCTAATAGCTGTAGTTGTTCGTAGGAATTAATCGATGAATTATTTGGCATACGTGCACCTTTATTTTGAAGGAATGCAACTAACTTTTCATTTCCCATTGATAAAGCGAGCTCTAAGGCGGAAAATTCGCTGTTGGGTCTATATTCAAGATCAACTTTTCCAAGCAAAATTTCTATCAAGGAGATTATTTTTTCCGTGTTAAAAGAATTGGATAATGAAATTAAGCGATGTAATACAGGTAAATTAAACGGTCCGCTAACAGGAACACTAGTAATATCACTAGAGTTTTTAAGAAGAGCTTTGAATATATCAATACATGAATCATGGTACAGGTAAGATACTCCAGCAACAAAGAGGGCATCAGGTATAAAATTATTTACTCTCTGTGCTAGTAGGAACTGCACCTTTTCTAGATTCCACGCTTCAACAGCCATAAGTAAAGGACAGGTTACTTTTTTGTCTATTTTCCCATTAATATTAGCATCAAATTTTACATAATAACTGTAGTCTAGATGAGCGCCTGCTTTTATGAGGCAATCGATTTTATTCTGTAAATCTTTTTTTATTGAATCATCTGTGCAGAAAAAAAACTTTTCCATCACGATACATAATGCTGAAGGGCCTGAACGTATGAGGTTAGTATCAGCTTTAAGTTCGATAAGTAGATCTATAATAGCTTGAGGAGCATCAAGGTCCACTGCTTGCGCAAGTAGATTTTTTTGAATGTGAAAATCATCATCTTCGACAAAGATACTACGACCATCAGTAAGCGTTTTTTCGCACCTACTTGACCATTCTACCCACAGAAAATTAACAACTTGATAACTTAAAGGATCCGCTTTTAAACCGTCGAGAACTATGATACTTTCGCTCCAGTCACCTTTGTCTTTACAGGTTTGAAATATACTTTCAATTTTTTTTACAACAATCATATTATTTTTATAGAGAGTAACTTCTACGGGGTCTAAAGTCGGAATTAACTGATTAAAACATGCGAATGTGAAATCCCGTGTGTATTTTTTCATATACTCAATAAGAGGATAAGCTGTCTTTTTATTTTGTAAAATTAAGCGAAATTTTTCGCACGTAGTCTTATAATTTTTAAGATTTATAAGCGCTTGTTGAAAGGGCATTCCCTGTATCAGGTATAATAGGATGTGAGAATGTGCATCATCTAACAATGGATGTAATGTCTTATCGTGTGAAAATATTTTATCAGTATCCATTCCATTGGTATGGGCAAAAAATGATAGAGCTGCGCAAGCCGATAAAAAAGCAGTTCTTTTCATGGTCAATCCTTTATTTTGTTTCTCTTTCATCTTTAGTAATAATTAGTATGCGTATCGTTTACCGGTTGCCAATGAATGGCTCTTTAAAGGATAGCATGTAAAACTTTTAAAGAATTTTGAAAAAATTTTATTTTTTATTACTTAATATTAACTGTAGAATTAAGTTTACATGTTTCTACTTTAAACGCAATGACACTCTATACCTACAGTAGTTTTCATAATAAAATCCTTACTGCATAATCCAAAAACAAAGACCTTAAGACTAATACCATTGTTACTATGAGCAACTTCGCACATTAAAATTCCTAGAACACTAAAAAAAGACTCAGGAGAGAGCATCTCTTCTCCTCTGTTGCAGCTCATCAAGTAAGTAGAGTTTTTCTACATTAAAAGATCTACACTCAATGAAATAGCTTCAAGAAATGAGTGTTATAAATTGGCTTGCATTTTCGAGGATTATAACTATAATTTTTATACAGAGCTTATTCTAAGGGGAGAGAGAATATGAAGCATCTAAATAAAGTTCTTCAGAGAGCTGACAAGAGTGTTGCACTCTACAGCGCTGAAAACGACTATCTATCTGAGCAAGAAGTTCTTGCTTTACATACTTATTTTTTTTCGCCAGGTTTTCACTGTATTAAAGTGCCAAGTGTTGAGGCTGGAAGACGGGTCCTAAGTGAATATATGAGGTCCTTTAACTATTTTTTGGATGGGGCACTACTTAGTACATCACCAGTACCAGACGAGTACGTCGATCTCTATGCTGAGCTGAAAGCACATAACGCACTGCCAGGTGAAAAAGGCGATATGGAAGAGTTTATTCTACAATTATTACATCATGAATTTTTAGCAATCGAAGCAACTGCAGAGCTACTAAAGACACCATGGTTTGGCATGTTTGAACAACTTCTCATCGATTATAATATTATGAAAGAAACAACAATTGTTATGTTCATGTATTAGTTGTTAGAATGAGTGTTAGGAATCGAAGACTTTGAGATTTTTATACTATGTAGAGATCAGGCAGTGTTTACACTACATAAAGGTTGTATTAAACATAGTTTGAATCAAACAATGTTTGTATCTCACGTAAAATAAAGCACGGTCCTCTAGGACTGTGCTTTCAAGAAACAGTAATAAATCCTTTTCTTAGAGCAGTTAAATACTTTCACAGCTCTCTTTTTCAAAAGATTCTCTGTATCTATAAAAACCCCACACATTTTTTTCAATTTTTGTATACCGATATTTTTATCATGTAGTTACAGCAAAGGTGAGCTGGGCAGTGATTACAGTGTGGTGCATGGTAAGAAGTTAATTTTATCTCTACTAAAAATCAAGTTTATTTTTCCTATGACCAGTATGAAAAAGGCTTACCGAGTCAAGGGCTTGATATATTTTTTAAATTACCTCTATTAAAAAAGTTAAAAAAAAACCATCGCATTGATAGTAATATCAATGCGATGGAAAAAAGGAGAGTAGTAATGAAGCCTTGATTAAGTTAGTTATAGATTTACCATAACTATTATTTATTATGACTGAAATTTCTAAAATGTCAAATATTTTTTTCGAGATTAAATACGATATATAAAGGGCTTTTCTTGTGGTTTTCACTTTTATTTTAAAAAAAGCTCTTACTACAAGAAAAACAATCTCTCGGTTATAGATGATCGTGACAACCAGCTAGAGCAAAGTCCCTAAGTCAATACTCTGAAACTCATATGCTGCAAGCTTTCTAGTGATAAAATCTTCAACAGGGCTTGAAATGATTAATTGAGACGGAAGTGTTACAAGAAAAGGTATAAGGATCTCTATTCTTTTTTCATCGAAATCTGCCATAAAATCATCGACTAGTAAAATAACCTCTTGATCTTTTTCCTTCATAAAAGCAATTTGCGCTAATTTAAGAACGATGACAATAAGCTTTTGTTGTCCTCTCGATGCATAGATCTTGGAGGATTTTTGCTGGTACTCTATGTTAAGATCATCAAGGTGAGCCCCAAAAAGAGTTCTTCTTTGGGCTTTCTCATGTGTCATAAGAAAAGGATATCGTTCTAAAAGTTCCTCAGCTGAACCAATAGATTCAGCTTCACCATACGACTTTGCCGTCTCATATGATAATGAGATCCCCTCTGGAGAAGTAGGAAACAGCTCATTATAGAGCTTTTCAACTTCAGTTTGGAGCTGCGCAAGTCCATCTCTTCTTCTTCTTTGAATTTCGGAAGAAACAGTAAGAAGCTGCTCTGTCCAGAGCATATAGGAATCCTGATCATTTCTTGCAGAAAAAAGAAGCGCATTTCGATTGTCTAAGATAGTTTTATACTTTTTACTAAGCACTGCAAAGCTCGGGTCAATAAGGAGAACCATATGATCTATAAATGATCGGCGCAAGGTAGGAGCCCCCTGAATCATAGCACTATCATCTTCATTGATAGTAACAACTCTATAAACGTCATATAACTCCTTATAGGAGCTCACGGGCCGGGCATTAAGCTGCACACTCTTTTTATTACGCTTTAAGGATACATGAAGCGTATCCGGCCCCAGAGGGCCTGAAATACCTACTCCTATAGAAAAACCATCAGCTTCCGGGCCTATAAGATGCTTATGAAGGTGTGTTTTAAAAGAACGTAAATAACAGGCGTAATGAAGCGCCTCTAAAATAGTCGTTTTCCCAGACCCATTTGGGCCATGAAGAAATAGTATTGAGCTTTTAAACTCCAGATGCAATTTTGAAAAGCATCGAAAATTAATAAGTTGTAGCGTTTCAATACGCATGAGTACCCCCTTTAAGAAATACTTTCTAATCTTGCCGCGCTACTGTCGGAGAAACGGGCATGACTAGATAAGTCATTGAGAAATCGTCGGAATTCGACTCGAAAAAAATAGGAGTTGTTCCACTTTTAACGTAGAAAATAAGATCGTTGTCATGGAATGCCTGGATTCCATGTAGTAAGAAAGGTGCATAAAGGTACATTATTATCTGTTTTTTAATCATCCCTACATAAGAGACCGGCTCATCAAGTGAACCCACTTCTTTATTGGTCATAGATACCCCTACACTTGCTCCAATAAAAGAAAATTTGGTAGGGATAAACTGATTGGCAAGAAGTAGACAGGTAGATCTTCTTAAAGTTTTAAGAAAATGAGATCTATCGATAGTTGCTTGTACAAAGTCTTCTTTACTTAAAATAGATTTATAGTCAGGAAATTGATCCACTAAAATCTTAGTAAAAAAATTAAAAAGCTCACCCGAGAATACCAGTTGATTTCCACACATTCCTAAGAAAAGCGTCTTATCTTGAATGGTTTCAAGTATTTTCTTGAGCTCAAAAATTGCTCGTCGTGGCAAAAGCCAGGTACGCGGTTCACTAAAAGCCGTTTTAAAGGTACAAACTTGTGCAAGAGAATGTCCATCTGTTGTCGTCATTTTTAAAAATTCTGGTGATAGCTCAAGTAAAAGTCCGTTGAGGGCAGGATTTCCATTGTTTTGAGGAATAAGGAATCCTACAGATTCGACCATTTTCAAGAGTAGTGGAGCATCTAGGTGCATAAGATTTTCTATGCGCTCTGGAAACGGTGGAAATTCTTGGGCATCTTTTATATTGAGTGCAAGAAATACATCACCCGCTTGTAATGAAATTTGGCTTGGAGTAAGGATACAGGAAATTTGACCATCAAGTTCTTTTACTACTTCAAATATACGCCGACCTGATACCAAAAAAGAACAGTTTTTATCAACATCGCTTTCAATAAGCTGACAACTTGACTGTAAACTTATCTCTAAATCGGTACTTTTTAAGACGAGCTCCTTATATCCTACTTGAAAAAGGATCGACGCGGTCGCATCAAAAGCGGTCTTTTTAGTGCAAATTGGTTGCATCGAAGCTAAAATAGAAAATAATAATTTTTGATCAACGATAAATTTGTTTTCCATATACTCTTAGCTAAACTGTTTAATAGAGCCACACTCTATTAGTATAGCAGATATACCAAAATTGGAAAGCACCGATTATTGTTTCAAAAGATTAATTTTCCTTAAAGATTGCATCTGCATTATGAATTTCAATAAATTGCACATCACAAGATGATCATCTTCTTTGAATGAGAAATTAAAAACTCTCTTATGCTTGTTTCTGATGGTTTCATACGTAAGTGGAAAATACTGATATAGTTCAGTTTTTCATATAGAAAGGTATCGGGGTCCCTTGTTTAAATGAGTTAGAGTCTTTCCTTCTTATATCACGCAGTGATATATAATACCAGTTTCACATGAAGCTAATAGTATTCATCGCAAATCAGAGACGAGCACAACTTTAAAAAATTGATATACTACTATTATATCGAAAGCTGTGGTGGAGAATATGATTGGA
>JACDFK010000065.1 GCA_013815795.1 Candidatus Babelota bacterium
TTGCAGGACTAACCACCGGCCTCATTGCAACAGCTGTATCTCAGCAATGCAACCGTCCTTGTCTAGTTCTTGAAGACGATGCGCTCGCGAGACATGAGGCTCACATGGCACTTCATGATGCACGAATAGCGCGCCATGAAGAACTTATTAGGCGCGCTAAGTGCCGTCAAGAAAGACATAATGCCTTTGTTCACCGTCGACATGAAGCGCGTTTCAAAGCACGGGAGAGAGTGAGACCCGTTAGACAGAAAAGGTATGTTGAGGTTGATAATTTTGATCACAATGCCATGAGCTCTCTTGAAAGAAGAAACTTAGAACTGAGAGAGCGCCAATTAGAACTGGAACTACTTAAAGAGAAAAAAGAGCTTCTGCAGGCTGAAAATAAAAGAATGGAGTTAGCACTAAAAGAAAAAGAGCTTTCTCTCATAGACAACCGTAGTCGTTCAAATTTCGATTCAGGAAAAAAAGGGGTAACAGGAGCACCTTTCCATTATGAATTAGCTCGGTCTTAATACAAAAAAGAGAAGAGCTGTAGTGAACGATTCACTACAGCTCTTCTCTTTTTTGTATAGTTTTCTATTCTCACTTTAATAAATCTTCCACTTAAGAAACTTTTGTAGGAGACGATGCTTCCTGTAAAAGATACTGTTTCACAAAAGAAAGACATCTATTAAAATAACAGCTTTACTGCAGTCGTTTCATCTAGAGTCAATGACTTTTGTATACCTACAGCTCGCTAGTAAAATCTGCACTAGATTCTGGACTTCTTATTTTTCAATGCGTCTTTTTTTTAACTCATTTTGTTCAACTTCTGCAAGAGGAGAAGCAGCTCTTTTAAACATCACTTCACGACCGGTAGCTATCTCATAAATACTAACTGACCCATCAGTATACACAACAATCGCTGTAGTGGCCCCTATGTTGATTTTAGCAACTTCAGCTTTTCGGCATACAAGTTGAAGAAGTTTTTCTCCGGTAATGGTATTAAAGAGAAAGACTGTACCATCAACCGATTGAATAAGGGCGCTTGACTTATCAGGAGTAAGGGCTATTTTATTAATTTCATTTTTGAAATAAAATTTAATGAGTCCTTTCTTTGTAGTCGCATCAAAAACTAGAACCGTGCCATTAGTAGATTGAATAAGGGCACCGGCCTTGTCACGGCAAAAAACTACCATCTTAATTTCATCTTTGCTATGCACGTTAAGAAGTATCTTTCCGGTAGCGATTTCTAAAAGTGTAGCTGTTTCATCATTCCACCCTATCATGAGGGCGTTATAATCAGAATTAAAAATTGTATAGCTCATAAGAGATGGAAATTTTTTCTGTAAAAGTAACTCTCCTCTCTGATCAAAAAGACACACTGTTCCATCAGTGAAACCAATAAGGACCTTTCCATTTCTAAAAGATGCCTTATCAATTGAAGCAGAAGAGTTAATTTTTAAGAATTTTCCTTCTTTCCCCTCAGAGAAATAAATTGCTCCATCTACATAGAGGATTAGTGACCTCATATGATTACCACTAAAATACACATTATCAATGGCAGCAGCATAATGAGACTCTGAAAGACGCTCTCCCGTATACACATCAAAAAGACAGGAGGTATGGTCACCCCAACCAATCAATACCTTTGTGCTATCCTGACTAAATTTTACAAAATTAATGGCAGCTGGATTATCTATTGTTGACAGTTGCTTTCCATCGCTCATATTAAAAAGAAAAACCCTTCCATCAGTCGATCTAATAAGGACTATTTTATTAGTAGAACTAACCTTTATCGTACTAATTTCCGTTGAAAAGGGCACGTTCCAATACTGGTTTCCGGTAGCGGTATCAAAAAGGCTCACTCTTCCATCAGTTGACCCCATAAGCACCATCTTACTATCCAAACTAAACTTTATACTACTTACTTGAGCTACCTGTATAATTTCTTTTTTTGTATCAATATCAAAGATACGAACTGTGTCATACACCGATCTTAAAACCAAGAACTTACTAGTAGAGCTAAAAGATATATCTTTAATGTGAGCAAACTCAACTACTTTAAAAAGAAGTTTCTGTGAGGCAAAATCCCATATACGGACTGCATGATCTACGTCGCCTAGACATACCATAGTACCATCAGGGCTAAATGTCATTGAGGGGCTTTTTAGGGCCCTTTCTGAAAAGCACTTATAACTGCTTACTTCCATGGAGTGCGTTAATGACCCCATAAGCAGACTGCACCCCGTTACTACTAAAAAGAGGGGGACCCTCATAATTTTTTTCATATAATTCTTTCTGCTTGTGAGTTATTTTATAAAATTCAATTATATTCTTATTGTAAATGTTTCTAAGAAAAAATCAAATTTACGGATATAAACATAATTTTTTATAATTTTCCTAACAGAAAGAATCTCATAGAGTTCTTCTAAGAAACAATATTCTCCTATTTTTCGCCGATCAGAGTTATGCGTTTGAAGACCAACCTATTAGTAGGATAGAGGTAGGTAGAGTGGTTCACTCTAATTTTTGATTCACAATAAAGCTATCTCTTACACCATAGGAATTTCACTTCCATTTCTAGAAATTCACTGTGCACTAGAGCAGAAGCGAGCATAGAGGAATTAAAAATGTCCCTCATCTTATGAGAATATAGTTCCTAATAAAAGGCTCTATAAAACAGAGATGTTTTTGAGCAAAAGAAACTCACCTGAGGTAAAACAATAGACACGTAAACAGCAAGCACAAGAACCTCTTATATTTCTGTAGTGCTACCGAAGACAGAAAATTATTTGAATAAGAGAAAAAGAAAAACCGAGGAAATCTTTTAAAAATTTGAATATAAAGAGGAAAACACCTAACTACTACTGAGCGCCCTATTCCTTTTGGCCTATAAAGATAATAACTTTAATGCTATTACTCTCATGCCTAAAGGTAATGACACATTCTTTTGAAGGCTTTCTAAAAATAATACATCCCTCATAACCCAGAAATGAGCTCTGCTTTTCCCATCCCCAGTATTCCATATCACTAGTATAGTACTGTACTAAATTTTCTAAAGAGTCTGTAGAAGAGTAGCCAATAATCGCTTGGCACTCTGTAAGTGCGATTTTATAAGGTCTCACACCAATAGGAAAAGAAATATCATGAAGTCGAGCCTTTTCCTCATCAATAAGAAACTCAACAGTCTCTTCAGGTCGAAGCTCAACCTCATGTACTATTTTTTTTGGTATAACCTTATATGTCCCGCAGCCTGTCAAAGAGAGCAGTAGCGGTACTACAACAACTCCCTTTTTCATACTAAAAAGCCTATGCAGCCTGCTGACGGTTATGTTGTTTTTGTTCTTTTGTAAGCACTTTTTCTTTAACACGAGCTCTCTTACCAATACGTTCTCTCATATAATAGAGTTTTGCACGGCGAATTTTACCTTTTCGGATGAACTCAATATGCTCAATTAATGGTGAGTAATAAGGAAAAATTCGTTCAACTGATACCGAATTAGCTCCTATTCTTCGAACCATAAAAGTAGTTGCTATACCATTGTTGCTCATAGCAATAACGTCGCCCTCAAATATCTGGATACGCTCTTTGTCGCCTTCCTTAATTTTTTGAGAGACTTTTACTACGTCACCTATACCGAATTTATCAAAATTACGATCGATTATTCCCATCTGAAGGATTGTTTCCTTCGTGAATTTTTTAGCTTTCATGATTTTCCTCTTGAGTACAAACTGTTAAACAGATCTATTATAACCTACTTTCACCGCTTTGTCATGTATACAACAACATTTATTTTTAAAAAATAGATATCTATCGTAATCCCAACCAACGATCTAACACAATAGCGACTGCCGATCGAACCGAAAGATGATTAAATGAAGAAAAGCCTTCAATAGGTCCCAGCATATAGTTACACTTATTCATAAGTCCTCCTGTAAGTCCGCGTGCCGTTCCAAAGACAAATGCCACCGGTTTTTTATGAAGCCACACTCTCTCTTGATCGGAATAAGAAATAATTTCTACCAAATCATACGTTTGAGCAGAGGTAGCAATCAAAAGAGGCTCATTCTGTTCTCTCTTTTGTATTTCCTGCATTGCCTCTTCCAAAGTACTTACCAGTTGTACTAATGCAAGAGCTTCATGTCGTTGTGGATTATACTCTAAACCAACCTCTGTATGCCAAAACTCTAATAACCTCTTAACGTTATGTTGTTGGTCTAGCAAAGGAGTTATTATATAATATTTTTTAATTCCAAAACTACACGCTGATCGAGCAATATCATGGATATCTAATGACGTAACAGAACTATTTCCTTCTCGATTCTGATCTACCATAACATGGCTATGCATCAGTATAACGTAATGAGAAGGCATCAATGATGCTACTAACTTTTTATCTTCCTTGTTTTTTACATGAGAACGAAGCCATCCAAAGTGATGGTATACAGTTTTTCGAGCTGCTTCGGTTCGTCTCCAGCTTGCAAGCTGACCATGGTTTCCGGAACGAACAACATCAGGTACACGGATCCCTTTCCACTCCACAGGAGCTGTAAATTCAGGATAATCGACAAACGGACCTGAGAAAGATTCATGCTCTACCGATTCTTGTTTTCCAATAACACCGGGTATGAGACGTAACATTCCCTCTATTAAAACCATAGTAGGCAGATCACCGCCCATTAATACATAATCACCAATAGAGACCACAACATCCGCATAATACTCTTCAACACGAGAATCCATACCTTCATAACGGGCAGGTAAAAGCATAAGATGCTGTCGTGCTTGAAGTTCAGAAGCAATAGTTGCTAAAAGCTTCTGATCGAGCTTTTTTCCTTGGGGCGAGAAGAAAATTTTGTAAGCAGCTCCATAGGAAGCCTCCTGTTTTTCAACCGCTTTTTGGATAATCTCCGGCTTAAGTACCATTCCCGCACCATGTCCAAAACTCGGAGCATCAATACGTTCTTTGGGCGAACAATACGCAAAAATATTTTCTAAAGAAAAAGAAACAACCCCTGTTATTTGAGCTTTCTCAACGAGGCTTGTTTCAAGAAAAGGTTTATAAAGCTCGGGAAAGAGCGTTACAATTGAAATGTGCATTTAAATAACTGTTGTATCTATAACGAGATCATTTCTATTTTCTGAATCGATAGTATTAATAAAAGAACGAAGAGCTTTAAACGTTCTCCCTTCTTTTCCAATAATTTTTGCAAGATCCAGAGAGCTCACCCTGACTTCATAAATCATTTTTTCAGGTGTAGCTCTCTGTGTGATCACTAGAGCTTCTGGCTTATCAACTAACTTCGTTATAAAATAATGAAGCACTTTTTGAACATCCATGGTTACCCTTTACTTTCCTTACGCCGCCGGTTGAACAGACTTTTTGTGAAGCTTCTGTATTTTCTTTACCGCATCGGTCATTATCGCTCCTTGAGATTCCCAATGATTGATACGATCCGCATGAAACTGAACAATTTCACCGGTCAAAGGATTATAAGTTCCCAAAATATCCAATGCTTCACCATCTCTTTTCTTGCGAGAATCGATAGCAACTATGCGATACATAGGAGCATGAATTTTACCAATACGTGCTAATCTAATTTTAACTGCCATAATATATCCTTCTTAAAAAAACGTTATTTACCCACATTTTTAAATAATTTTACAAATTTCTGACTCTGCTCAAAACGTGTAAGCAACATATTTACATCAGCCACAGTTACTCCTGCTCCTGCTGCTATACGTGCCTTACGCGAAGCATCCAAAATTTTGGTATAGAGACGTTCTTTCGGGGTCATTGAACGAATAATAGCCCTAAATCTCTTCATCTCTTTATCACCCTTCTCAAGCATCTCTGGAGTCATTTTAAATGAACCCATACCTGGAAGATATTTTACGACACTTGATAAAGATCCCAGCTTCCCTACCATATCAATCTGCTGAGCAAAGTCTTCAAGACTTATTTTGCCTCGTGCAAATGATTTACTCAGAGCTTCCTGCTCACCCTTTTTAATTTTTTCTTCTGCTTTTTCTAGGAGGGTCTGAAGATCGCCCATTCCCATAATTCTGCTCACCATGCGATCCGGCTTAAAAACCTCTAGATCTGCAGGCTTTTCACCGGTAGCTACATACAAAATAGGTTTTTTAAGAGCATAACGGAAAGCAAATGCCGCTCCTCCGCGGGTATCACTATCCATTTTTGTTAATATAGCACCCATAAAACCGACTTTTTCTTCAAAAACTTGAGCAATCTTTAATGATTCTTGTCCTGTCATAGCATCTATTACTAAGAGTTTATATTTAGGCTTAATTCTCATATCGATTTTCTTAAGCTCTTCTAACATAGTAGCATCTACATGCAACCGTCCTGCTGTGTCTAAAAACAGTATATCATACAGATCATTCTGAAACTTTTTAACACAATCATGAGCTGCTTCAACAGGATCAGTTAAAGGAGACCTATAAAAATCAACTCCTACCTTCTGTGCTAAAATCTCAAGCTGATCGATAGCCGCAGGTCTATAAAAATCGACTGAAGCAAGCAGTATTCTACGAGATTTACCTCGTGACTGAGCCTGTTCTTTTAATGCATATGCAAGCTTAGCAATTGTCGTTGTTTTTCCCGAACCTTGAAGCCCCTCAACCATAACTACCGAAGGCATCTGAAAAGAGAAAGCACCATCAGAGGTCGATCCTGCCATGAAAAAAAGCAGTTTATCCTGCACTATTTTCAAAAGCATCTCTGAAGAGTTCAAAGAATGGACCAATTTTTTTCCAACTACTTCTTTTCTCACCTCTTCAATAAAGTTTTGCACGATATCATAAGGCACATCTGCCTCAAGAAGCGCATCATGGACTTTTTGAAGAATATCTTTGACGCCATCTTCAGTAAGTCTAGTCTGTGTCTTTAAACGAGAAAAAATCGATGAAAACTTTTGCGATAAAAAATCAAACATATTAAATTCTTTTTTGGTGACATTTTTAAACATTTGTTTTATTGTAACATAAAAAGCAAATTTTGAAAAAACATTTATAAGGATTTTTTATGAAACCAGTAGAAACACTCACACAAACTCATCCAAAAACGCTTATAGTAGGAATTCATTCACCAACAAACCCCTCAAAAGACATTCAGTCCTATTACGATGAATTTGTTAATCTTGTCACCTCAGACGGCATTATATACGATGAAAGCTTTTTTACGCGTCTTCGGTCAATAGACCCTGCTTACTATCTTACTAAAGGAAAAGTTGAAGAGCTCACTGAGTTGTGTAGGAAATTAGAAATTGAAGAAGTGATCGTCTCTGAAATACTAAGTCCACAACAAGAGCGAAATTTAAGCGAAATCCTCCGTTGTCGAGTGTATGATCGCACCCAACTTATCTTAGAAATTTTTGAAAAAGGAGCTCAAACTGCTGAAGGAAAAACGCAAGTAGAGCTTGCTATGCTTCAACATAGAAAATCCCGTCTTGCAGGACGTGGTATATCTATGTCGCAGCAAGCAGGACGTATAGGGACACGTGGACCAGGTGAAACTGCGAAAGAAAAAGAACTTCAGCATATTGAACGCAGCAGCGTCAAATTACAAAGAGACCTTGATAAGCTGGCAAAAACGCGAGAAACTCAGCGAAAACAGCGACTCGGTGAAAACGTCCCTCATATATGCCTTATAGGGTACACTAATGCGGGAAAATCAACTATTTTAAATGCTCTCACCAAAAGTGAAGTATTAGCGGAAAACCGGCTTTTTGCTACGTTGGACACCACCACGCGAGAGCTCTATATCAGCAAACGAAAAGTGGGAATTATATCTGACACTGTAGGTTTTATTCAGCAGTTACCTCATAATCTTATTGAAGCATTTAAATCGACACTTTCTGAATTAAACTATGCCCATCTTCTTCTTCATGTTATCGATAGTGCGGATTCAAATTGGGAATATCATATAAGAGTCGTTATGGAAGTTCTTAAAGAGCTCGATATAGATAAACCTATACTCTATGTCTTTAATAAAATAGACATGGTTGCAGATAGAGCTTCCTTTGAGCGTGCTGTTGAGAAATACCCGTCACGAGTTCTGGTGTCCTCTCTTTCAAAAGAAGGGCTTATGCCGCTTATAGAATTCTTACATGAGTGGGAAATTCCCCAAAGAGCTAAGAA
>JACDFK010000066.1 GCA_013815795.1 Candidatus Babelota bacterium
CTGTTTCGCTTAGATGTAATAGAGATTTGCACCTAATCCAGGATGGTCTTAACTGCTTTAATCACCAACTGCCTGGTTCTCTAAGCAAGCGTTGTTAAGCTTTTTGAGAAATTTTGTTCGTTATTAAGTGAAGTTGATAAACTAAATCATTGCAATATTTTTGCTTGCGTATTAATTTTACTTTCAAAGGGTAAACTTTTTTAATGGGTGAGGTTATTGGGAAAACGATAATGTCCTGTCTATTTACTACCGCTATTATTTAATACAATAATTTTAAACCGACTTGGTTTTGTTAATTTCTGGGACTGTTAGTACACCTTTTTTTGCCCCCTGAATTTCTCTAGGGTTAGAAATTTAATCATCTTTAAGTGTTTTCCATACCTTAATAGTTTGTAATCTTTCAAGGTTTTTGCTTGTGTGTAAACAAGCTTCCTTAAGAATACTTTTTTTCCTTTAGAATGTGATCAAGATTTGAATTCATTAGTAAATTTTGCAATTTTTTGAAGATTTTTCCAGTAAATTGAAGGTAAATCTGGAAAAATTTCATACTTAAGTGAAAAACACTAAGAGATTTACTCTTTGATTAATTGCAGCACACTTTTGAAGAGTTTCTATAATTAAAAAGAGGGAATCTGTAAACGCATCTGATTCAGGTGCGATGAAAAATCCCATATAGTGACGAATTATTGCACGCGCTAATGTTCTTTGAGAAAACAAAAATGAAGTGGCATTATTCCATTCTTTAGCAATAGCCAGAACAGCATTCTTTACAGGGTCACTCAAAGATTCGATCGGTGGAAGTCCGATGCTGGAATTTTCCTCTAGAAGATCCTGCAAACATAATTTTCCAATAGGACTCAATGCAACTGAACTAATAGGTTGTTTTCGCATGACCTCGTTTAGGTTTTTCCCCGTAGAAGCATCCCAACTGCATGCTATTTTATCAGTGAATCCGGTGAGTATAATTTTTTCCCCATACTGATTCAATGCGAGGGTGAAAATACTCTCTTTATGGGCGTTAATCTTCCGACTCTTATGTAAGGAAGTGATACTGCTCAACAAGCCCCCCGAGGATTTTGTTTTTAGTGCCGTAGATAGGTTGTGTTTTATGGGGTGCTCTATTTTTTCCTCTACTTTGTACTTTCAAGGTCTATGAGGTTCATGCACTGAATAGTACACCCCATTAAAGCACCATTTACCAGCACCAGCAGGAGGAATTTTCCACTATAATAGTTCATAATGACCCTTTTTGAGAATAATTGACACCATAGTTTTTATGGAGCTCTTTTAAATTACTTCATTAACTCAGAATAATAGTATTCGTTTACCGACAAAAAAACGGCAACGAGCACACACTACTATACCATAAGCACTCACCTCTTTGTCTATATAAAAACGGTTAAAGCAAGCGTATATAGGGTGTTTTAATTTCAAAGGTTTTCAATCAGAATGCACATGCAAGACAACTGTAAATGGATAGAAGATAGATTGATTAAGCGTTCACTTTTTGCATTACCTGGAAAAAAACTCATTTAAAAATGATAGGGAATATGAAGTTGTTCTTATTGACGGTACAGTAAGCATCTACAAAGACAAAAAAATAAAGGCACTCATCAATCTTCTAGTACCGTAAACCATTCAGTTGCTTGTAATTCCGTTATGACCGGTGATTTAGGTGGCTTTTGCCTGCCTACTTACGTACAATAAATGTAAGTTACCTTGACCAATGAGAATTCGGTAGTATAAGGTGGTACATTACATAAATCATCCTTATACATTTAGATAAATCGAGAAAGGAAACTATGGAAAATTTAAGGCGTAAACTCCTGTTTTTGATGATAACAACTCTTGTTGTAATTAAATCAACTATTCAAGGTATGAATCTTATTCATGAATTTGAAGGCTATGCTAGAGGAATATCTCCTAAAAGTGCATCAAACTGGAATTTTAAATTTTCTAAAACGTTGTGTACTTTGCCAGCTCCACTCTTAAATTTAACATTTAGTTCTGATGGCAAAACTGTTCTTACGGTATCAGAGGATTCTATAGTTCGTATGTGGGAGGTCTCTACAGGAGTGCTGATTAAGCAGTTCCAAGGACATACTGATAGCATCTATTCTGCCGTATTTAGTCCCTATGGATTCGCTATGCTTACCGGATCAGGAGATAAAACAGCTCGGCTCTGGAGTGTCAAAACAAGAAATCTGCTTAAAGAGTTCAAGGGACACACGGATACTGTTTTTACTGCAGTTATTAGTTCCGACGAAAAAACTATTCTTACAGGTTCAGCTGATAAGACTGCGCGTCTGTGGGATTCTTCAACGGGAAAGCATATACAAGAATTTAAAGGTCATACAGATAAAGTGTATTGTGCGGTATTGAGCTCTAATGGAAAGATTGTTCTTACTGGGTCAGAGGATAGATCAGCTTGTATGTGGGATGTTAAATTAGGACAGCTGCTTAAAACATTTGAAGGACATACTGATGCTATTACTTCAGTAGTATTCAGCCCTGATGAGAAGATGATTCTTACAGGCTCAAAAGATAAAACGGCTCGTCTTTGGGACATTAAAACAAAATTATTACTTAAAGTTTTTATAGGGCATACAGAGGCTCTTACTTCAGTAGCGTTTAGCCCCGATGGTAAGACAATTCTTACGGGTTCAAAAGATGGAACAGCGCGGCTGTGGAAAGCTAAGATAGAGTTTTCTAATGAAAAACATGAAGGATTAAAATTAAGTACTGATAATTATGAAGGGCTAAAGTTAAGTACTAATACAGTGTCGCACAAGACAAACAAAAGTGAACTACTTAATACTACAGTTCGTGCTAAAAGTATGCAGAATACAATGTATGGTATTACTACTATGGCATTAAGCCCTGATGGATCTACCTTTTTTGTAAGTTCATCTGATGGATCTGCTTTTATAGGGGATAGTAAAAAAGAACAACAGCCTCTTAGGCTCAAGAAAGATCGTACTGTTATTAACGCTGCCGCATTTAGTAATAATGGAAAATTTCTTATTACAGGTGCAGTTGATGGAACAGTGTCTCTTTGGAGTACCAAAAAAGGGCAACTACAGAAATCATTCAAGGTGCAGGAGTCTCCTATTACTTCATTATCGTTTAGCACAAGCGATATTTACTTCCTTGTTGGATCATCTAATGGAACGTTATGTTCTGTGGATACTCTAACGGGAGAAATTCTCAATACATTAACCTATGAGCATGCCATTCTTGCTGCAACAACCACTCATGACGAAGATACTTCCATTGTTGTATACGATGATGGGGTGTATCGCTTGTGGAATACAAAGCATGAAATCTTTTCTAATTCATTCGAACGATATAAAAATTCTTTGAGTTGTTCAGTGATAGGTCTTGAGCAGAACATCTTTACGGGATCACGTGATGGAAAAATTTATATGATGGAGTATGTTACTGGAGGAATAGTGAAAACATTCGAAGGCCACACCAGTTGCATTACTTCGATGGCACTCAATTCTACAGCATCTCTTCTTTTAACGGGATCAGCGGATGGGATAGTGTGCCTGTGGAACATAAAAACGGGGAAAAAGCTTCATACATTTAGTAAACATAAGAAAGCGGTGACTTCAGTTCTCTTTAACTCTCGAGAAGATACTATTCTCACGGGATCAGAAGATGGGACCGTTCTTCAGTGGGATATCAAGAGCGGAGAAGAGCTCAAGCTTTTCTTTGAATTTTCAAATTATGTTTCATTGAGCCCTCGTAGTAATCTTTTACTGAGTGAGCAGACAGATGACATGACCTCTTTATGGGAAACTCACTCTAAGATAGTGCAAACACACAGCGACGGTATTAATGTGGTAGTATTTAGTCCTGATGGGAAAACATTCATGACCGGATCACAGGATAATATCGTGACCATGTATGTTCTCCAGGGCGAAAGTGATGGAATTTCCGATCATATTACGATAAAAAATGACAAGAATAATAAAAATTCTGACTCTTCTGGACTGACTGAGTGGGATGATACGAGTGCCTCCAGACATAAGGGTATTCTTAGTCGAAACAAAATTGCTACTTTGCCTTTAAAGCTCCTAAAAACCAGTGGCAAAGGACGTCCTTCACACGAGAAAAATAACAATGAAGCAGAAAATAGCTTAGCAATCGAATCATCACAAAAAAACACCTCCAGCCAATGGATGAATACGCCAGAAAAAACTACTCATGAGATTGCGGCAAGTGATTCCTTATCACCTCGGTTTAAATTTTCTAAATCTTTATGTACATTAGCATCTTCTCTGCATTCAGTGGTATTTAGCCCCGATGGGAAAACTATTCTTACCGGATCGGCTGACAAGATAGCGTATCTTTGGGATGCTGTTAATGGCAAAAGACTTATGACATTTAAGGGACATAGTGGAATTATAAAATCGGTAGCATTTAGCCCCGATGGAAAGATTATTGCAACGGGATCGTCAGATACTACAACTCGACTTTGGAATAGTATGACAGGGGATCTCATTCATGAGCTAAAGGGGCATACAGATACGATCAATTGCGTAGTATTTAGCCCTGATAGAAAAATCATTCTTGCGGGATCGGCTGATAATACTGTTTCTTTGTGGAATACTAGTACAGGAAATTTTCGTGCTAGACTCACAGGATTTATCAATCCTATTAGTGCGATGGCGTTTAGTCCTGATGGTGAAACTTTTCTTACAGGAACAGAGGACGGAATTGCGTGCCTTTGGAATACTAAAACACAAGATATGATTAAGGAGTTCAAGGGACAGGCAGGAGCTGTTACTTCGGTCGCTTTTAGTCCTACTGGGAAAACTATTATCGTTGGATTTCATGATAAAATAGCACAAATGTGGGATGTTACAACAGGAAGAAAGCTTCATAAACTAAAAGTGCATAATACATCAGTTACTTCAGTAGTGTTTAGTCCCGATGGAAAAACTGTTCTTACGGGAACTGCGAGCGGAACTGTTATTCTTTGGGACCCAAAAAAAGGAGAGAAGATTAAAGAGTTGACGAGCCGTATAGATTGGGTTATTTCAGGGACATTTAGCCCTGATGGAAAAACTATTCTGATAGGATCAAATGATGGAAATGTACGTCTTTGGGTTGATGATCAAGGTGTCGAGCATCTTCAGAGCACTGCTCAAAAACTATGTGTACCGGAAGGTCTCACCGTTAATATAGAATCATCATCAGAATTGCGTTCTTGGAGTGTGCCCGAGGCATATAATGGAAAAAAAATAACTAATAATCGAAATCAACTTTTCCTGTCCACAAATGGTCGAAAAGTTGATCAATCCTTAAAATCCTCTCAAGAAAATTCCTCCAAGCTTGTTATTCCTGAGGGAATTACTCTTTCTCTTGACATACACAATAATAATAATGTACAAAAAGAGCATCGATGGAATAGCTCCACGACCAATGAAACGAATAAACCCTCTGTAAATAAAACCAAGGATACACGCAATAGGCTTGCTTTATCAAGTAAGGAAGATTTTCGACGTAAAGTTGAATCCCCTAAAATTTCAGCAGCTGAGTTTCCACTATATATATTTGCGGTTGCATTCATGCCTAATCAACTAGTTATTGCCACGGGATCAGCCGATGAAGTAATTCGACTGTGGGATATCAAAACAGGCACCCTTCTTAATGAAATCAAAGGACACACAGATGCTATTTATTCGGTAGCATTTAGTTTTGATGGATTAACTCTCCTTTCAGGATCTGCTGATAAAACTGTGCGCCTTTGGGATGTAAAAACAGGAGAGCTTATTAGAAAATTTGAAGGGCATAATTATGGGGTTATATCAGTAGCATTTAGCCCGGATGGATCACTTATTCTTACTGAATCAGATGATAAAACAACGTACCTTTGGGATGTTAAAACAGGTGAAATCCTTAATAGGTTTAAAGAACAGGTAACATTTAGCTGCAATGGATCACTTATTCTTACTGATTCAGATGAGACTACCGTATACTTATGGGATGATAAAGTAGGCGATCCTTTATTAGTTTTTCCAGAAGATCATTGCCCTGTTCGATCACTAGCTTTTAGTCCTGATGGTAAAACGGTCCTTATAGGATCAGCAAATAAGAAAGTTTCTCTGTGGGATATTCAAACATGGAATAAAATATGCGATCTTGTGGGGCATGATGACTGGGTTACTTCAGGAGTGTTTAGCCCTGATGGTACCATTGTTCTCACCGGGTCAGCTAAGATAGCTCGGATGTGGAATGCCAAAAATGGAGAGCTTATTAATAAGCTTGAAGGACATAAAAATTGGATTAATTCAGTAGCATTTAGCTTCGATGGCACGGTAGTTGCTACAGGATCAAAAGACTGCACCGTTCGTTTATGGGATATAAAAACTGAACTGGAATTTCTAAAGCCGCTCCATCATTTAAATAAGAATATCAGCTCTCGCAACATTCGTGCGAACACAATGCCGAATGCCGATATGACCGATTACAAGTCAGCTCGACGTAATAATACTCCAAATAAAACAGCACGTCTATGGAAAGTTAAAGATGAAAAACAGCGGAAACAAAGTACCACTAGTGCTGTTACTAGTACATTAGTACCTGATAACACATTTTCTAATGAAGCATTAACTCTCAATATAGATTCTTTTGCACGGTATATGGACTCTCTTTTTGAAATGGCAGAACAGGATACTGATTCATCTCCAGAGCACAATCTCATAGTCTCTTTACAAACTGAACAAACGAGCATCCCAGAGAAAAGGATACATACCGATCAAACGAGTAGTATTTCATCTAGAAGATTTGTAAAATGCTATCTTGAACATACTAAAGCTCTCAATCTAGATGCTTCCTCGCTGTATGCCCTAGCATTTAGCTCTGATTGCAGCATAGTTTTAACGGGTTCTTCCGATAAAAAAGCCTGTCTTTGGAATGCTAAAACGGGAGAGTTATTGAAGGAACTTATAGGACATACAGAAGCTGTTACAGCAGTGGCATTGAGTCCTAATGGTAAAATGGTTATTACAGGATCAGAAGACGAAACTGCGCGGCTTTGGGATAGCGAAAGTGGTGAGCAAATCCATGAACTAAAAGAACATAATCATGGGGTTACTTCAGTAGCATTTAGCCCTGAGGGATCGATAGTTGCTACCGGATGTGCAGATAAGATAGTTCGTCTCTGGAATGCTCAAACAGGAGAGCTGCTTAAGGAGCTTAAAGGGCATGTCCATGTTATCTACTCTATAGTATTTAGTTCTGATGGAAACTCTCTTCTTACCGGATCAAAAGACAATACAGCTCGTTTATGGGACGTTCGGACAGGAGAACTTCGTAGGACATTTACAGGACATATTCATTGGGTTTATTCAGTGGCTTTTAGTCCTGATGGAAACACCGTTCTTACAGGTTCTTTTGATAAAACTGTCTGTCTGTGGAGCATCGAAACAGGAGAGCTTTTGGGTGAATTAACCGGACATAAAGGATGGGTACATACCGTAGTATTTAGTTCTGATGGAAAAACCATTTTGAGCGGATCTCAAGATAAGACTGTTCGGTTGTGGGATGTCGCTTCAGGTTTGCAAATTAAAAAACTAAGTGGCTGTACTGATACTGTCTATGCGGTAGCATTTACTACCGAAGGCAATGCTATTTTTAATGGATCAGCAGATGGAACAATTTATTATTGGAATTACGATGTTATTACTTTTGGTAAAGGGAAAGATCTAGCTCAAGAAAAACGACAAAAATGTTATTCGGCGCCACGTAGTGGAAGTACTACTAAAAATAATATCTAGTAAGGCTTAGGATATATAAAAAAATTAAAGAACCTTTTACCAAAGAAGATAAGAAAAATAATCAAAAAAACGCAGGAAAGTACTATAGGAAAATGGTAGTGATAAGCTAGAACGCTTTGAAATTTTTGTTGATATAGCAAATGATCTATAAATAAGGATCGTTTTATGGTAAACTATAGTCCTAACAAGGAGGAATTGCTATGGCTATAGCGTACAGTGAAGATCTAAGAAAACGTGCAGTGGCTCTAAT
>JACDFK010000013.1 GCA_013815795.1 Candidatus Babelota bacterium
CCCATCGAAAAAGGGTTGATCGTGCAATATTTAATAATTTTGCAACTTTCTCTATTTTTTTACCATCCTCAATTAGAGCCACTGCACGTTTTCTTAGATCTTCACTGTACGCTATAGCCATAGCAATCCCTCCTTGTTAGGACTATAGTTTACCATATAACGATCTTTATTCATAGCTCATTTGCTATACTAGTAAATTTTACTACAATTTTTAAGGTTTCAGAAGAGGTCTAATATAGTTTTTAAAGACACCATCTTATCTTTAAGTGAAGAACATCTTAACTATCTTCTAAATCTTCATGTAATGATTGAGCACAACGATACCTAAAAACTATAAGAACTTACTTTTCCCCGTAAAAATTTATGAAAAAAAAGCTCAAGGCCAAACGAATGTTCTCCATGTTTTAACGTATAATCAAGAGTGTATAAAAATTGATGTGCTGAAGTAAGCGACTCAACGGAATAACGTTGCCAATCTTTATTAATAAAAGAAAAAGGAAGCCTATAGGATACTTTTTTTGCTTCAGCAATTCCTAGATTGTGTGCACGCATAACAAAAAGCGATGATTGCCACATAAGTTCTGACCAGTATGCTATCCAAAACTCATCAGGATAGTCATTATAGCAGTTTTTCCAGAGCTTGAAAAAAGATTTCGGTTGTTGCGCAAAAAAATACTGTGATAAAGTAAAAAGGGATTTTTCAGGAATAAGAAGTTTGCCACACCAATCTTTAAAGAAAGCGTCAGAGTTACGCCCTACCACACGATGATACCCTAGAATCATACATGCTTCATCAAGACTTACTTTCAACTGTCGTTCAAATAAAGCATGCAAAAAAAAGGAATCGAGCAGTATGGTTGGATAAAAAAACTGAGCGAGCTGCTTATATAAAAAAACTGAAACCGATTCAGGAATCTCAACAACCAGATACTCAGAAGAGGAAACAACTGCGTGAGATTCATCAAAAAAAACTATACAGTGAGGCCCTTGATACGTTTTACTGTAAGATGCCCATGCCTTCTTTACCGCATTAGGAAGTTCGGTAACACCCTTTATCCAGTACAAAAGCCGATTTCCTAAGAAGCTTACTTCAAGATGAGCTTTTAGATCACTCAATTTAGTCACTTCTGCATCGATCGAAGCGATCTGAAAACGATTGCCCCCAGATGCACCCTCACTGACCGTACTTTTCGTGGCTAGGCGATCCATCATAAGGCGTTCTTTGATTCTCAAAAAGAGATGCGAGAGAAATAAAGAAGGAAGCTCTTTTCCCTGAAAAGCTACAACAAAAATACCCGATAATTCAGGATCTTGTTGTAACTTTTGAAGAAATTCAAAAAGCTCCATTCTTTACTCGTATAAAGAAAAGGAAGGAGTCGACCTTATAAAAGCAGCAGCTATTTTGTCAGAACGTATAAGCTCATAAATATTTTTATCATAAAATGAGAATAACTCTCCTACTCCTTTAATAGCAAGTGCCTTCATATGATCATACTGATCCCAGGTCAATGGAAAACGTTCAGCGGAGCCTTGTATCTCTACAACACGCCCTGAACGTGTTAACACAAAATTAAAATCCGCCTCTGTCCCGCTATCCTCTATGAAATCTAAATCGAGCAAAGGAGTCTCTCGGCATAAACCAACAGAGACAGCTGCTAATTCATCAGTAATCATAGGTTCCAACAAGATACCTTCTTCTAGCCACACTGTTTGTGCCGCTCTAAGAGCCAAATAAGCTGCAGTAATGCAGGCAATTCTGGTGCCGCCATCAGCCTGTAAAATATCACAATCCATAAAGACTGTCTGTTCACCCAAAGCAGCTAGGTTTACGACCGAGCGTAAAGAACGTCCTATAAGTCGGGATATTTCTATGGTCCGACCACTCCTTTTATTAGCAGTTACTTCACGAACTGTACGAATCGGAGTGGACGCGGGCAAAAGAGAATACTCAGCTGTTAACCAACCGGTCTTTTTCCCCCTTAAGAAATGGGGAACTCCTTGTTGGAGAGTGACTGAGCACAATACTTTCGTATTACCCATTTCAAAAAGCGTAGAGCCTGATGAATATTTAAATACATCATAAATTACTCGTAAGGGGCGCAGCTGATCATATGATCGCTGGCCCGCGCGGACAAACTTAATACTCATGACACTCGCCTATTCAATGAGTTTTAAACGAATTCTTCCTGTACTTGCCTCATAATCAACAACTTCAACAGTTACTAACTCTTCTGGCTTCATCGTTGTCATAAAGTTCGCAGAGCGATCTCTTGGCATATTTGAAACATGCACAAGCCCATCAACTCCCGGCGCCACTTCGACAAAAATACCAAATTCTGCAACTTTTTTGATCTTACCATGATAGACCATTCCTCGGTCGATTTGGCCGCCAAGTGTTTTAACCCACCCGATTGCCTGATCAAGTTTCGGTCCTGGATGTCCAAAGATCTTCACCGTTCCATCATTTTCAATATCTATAGCAGTTCCAGTCTTATCGATAATATCTCGAATAACTTTTCCACCTGTCCCGATAATCGCACCAATTTTGTCAGTAGGTACCACAAATGCTACCACTTGAGGAACTAAATCGGAAAGTTTCGCATTAGGACCGGTCATAACCTTACGCATCTCTGTTAATATATGAACTCTGCCAATTTTAGCTTGAGCAAGAGACCTTTCAAAAATTTCTCGAGGAAGACCTGTTTTATGTTTAATGTCCATCTGGATTGCCGTTATACCTTTTTCGGTACCCGCCACCTTAAAGTCCATTAAACCAAAAGCATCTTCAATTCCCGCGATATCTGAAAGAATCCTAAATTCACCCGCTTTATTCATCAAAAGTCCCATCGCAATACCACTTACCATATCGGTAATAGGTACACCAGCATTCATCAAGGCCATCGTTGAACCACAGATAGTAGCCATCGAAGTAGAACCATCAGAACCTAACATATCAGCAACAATTCTTATCGTATACGGAAAGACTAATTTATGAGGGAGTACCTGTTTTATCGCAGAGGCTGCGAGATACCCATGACCTATTTCTCGTCTACCGGGAGCTCTCATTCCACGAACTTCCCCAACAGAAAATGGAGGGAAATTGTAATGTAACATGAATGAACTCTCAGAAGGTTCGCTCATAATATCTTCAATTCTTTGTTCATCTTGACCGCCACCTAAGGTAACGCTTACCAAAGCCTGGGTTTTGCCTCTTTTAAAAAGAGCAGATCCATGGTTAAAAGGTAAGAGACCAACCTCAGTTGAAATTGCTCTAACAGTAGCAAAATCCCGATTATCAATCCGTTTATTATGCTTATAGCTTTCTTCAGTTAAAACTACTTCAAAAACTTCGTCAAAAACATACTCAACGAAAGTTTTTGAAAGAGATAACTCTTGCATTTCCGTTTTAAATGAATCTAAAAACGAATCTTTAAGTAAACTAATAGCTTGACCGCGTTCAACTTTGTCAGCTATAAAAACTTTAGAAATGGCTTCAGGTGTTAAATACTTCTCAGCACGCTCTCTCCATAAAGGCCAGTTCAACTCTTCAGCAATTGCTTGTTTTGCAACGCCTCTTTCACTCTGTATTTCCTTTTGCCACATAACCTGTTTCTTAATAGCCTCATGGCCTAAAAAGAGGGCATCAATGAACTCATCTTCAGAAATTTGGTTACTCGTTCCTTCTACCATACAGACACCTTCAAAAGTACCGGCAACCGTAATTTTAACATCGGAAGCAACACTTTGAGCATACGTAGGATTCACAATCCATTCCCCCTCAACGCGTACAACCTCTGCAGCGCCTATAGGCCCTAAGAATGGAATATGCGAAATAGAAAGAGCTAAAGAAGCAGCTATTAACGCAAGCGTGTAAGGAGCATTTTCTTTATCTACAGAATAGACCGTTGCAATTATCTGCAACTGATCAAAAAAGTTAACAGGAAAAAGTGGACGTAATGATCGATCGATAAGACGACTGACAAGGACTTCTTTATCGCTGAATTTGCCTTCACGTTTATAATAACCACCAGGAATCTTTCCCGCAGCAGAAAAATTTTCTCGATAGTCGACCGACATCGGCAAAAAACCAGGAAATTCTTTAGAACGAGCAGAAACAACCGTTGCTAAAACAACGGTTCCACCTTTTTGGATCCACACCGCTCCATCAGCTTGTTCGGCAAACTTACCAAGAGTGACTTCTAACCCAAGATCGGATAAGTAATATTTTTTTTCCATCCAGCTAAACCCTTATCTGCGTAAACCAAGACGCTCTATAATCTCCTTATACTTCCCTTCATCATGCTCTTGCAAGTACTCTAAAAAACGGCGGCGACGACCAACCATGATTAGCAGCCCTCTTTTTGAGCCAAAATCCTTAGCATGTTTTTTAAAATGCTCGGTTAAATTTTTAATACGAACAGTTAATAACGCTATCTGAACCTCAGCTGAACCGGTGTCCGTTGAATGTTTTCGATATCCTTCTATTACTGACGTCTTATTCAAATGCATCATAAATGCCAGCTCCTTATAAATGGTAGGCGCAAGCGGAATTGAACCGCTGACCCCTGCTACGTCAAAGCAGTGCTCTACCCCTGAGCTATGCGCCTAATACCTACTATATATTACCCTAAATATTTCTTCTTAAAACTCTTAATCCCAGTACCTGCTGGAATTAGTTTACCTATAATTATGTTTTCTTTCAAACCATACAGGTAATCAACTTGTCCCGATATAGCAGCCTCTGCCAAAATAAGCGTCGGTTGCTGGAACGATGCCGCTGCAAAGAAGCTTTCAGTTCCTAACGAAGAAAGTGTTATCCCCATCAGTACCGGTTTTGCAGTTGCTACACGCTTGTCTTCAGCCTGTAGAGCAGCATTTACCGTTTTGAAGTGAATCCTATCAACACGCTCACTAATAAGGAAATCGGTATCTCCTGGATCGATAACTCTAACTTTACGTAACATTTGTCGAACTATCAGTTCAATGTGACGGTCATTAATATCGATTCCTTGTAATCTGTAAATCTGCTGAATAAGATTTACCAGCAGCTTCTGTAAAGGCTCTGGCCCCAAAATACGCAGGATGTCATGTAACACTGGCGTACCAGAAGTAAGCTGATCACCCGCATTTACTTTATCACCGTTAATAACGTTGAGCTGTTTACCTCGCGGAATGAGATAGTCCACCGTTTGGTCACCATTGACAATAGAGATCTTACGACGCCCTGTATGCATACTTCCAAAAACAACTTCACCATCTTGATCTGCCAACACGGCTGGATCTTTTGGCATACGTGCTTCAAAAAGCTCTGCAATACGCGGCAAACCACCGGTAATATCCTTCGTTTTGGTTGCTTCACGAGGAACCTTCACAATAACATCACCAACGTAAACCCGTTGTCCATTATCAACCATCAAATAAGCACTCGTAGGCAAGAAATACTGCGCTACTTCTACCCCTTGATCATTCATAATACTTACGGCAGGCTGATATCTATCACCTTTGTGCTCAAGTACCATTTTGGTAGAACGTCCAGTTGCTTCATCAAAGCGTTCTTGAACCGTAACATTCTCAATAAGATCAGCGTACGATATAAAGCCGCCTTGTTCAGTGAGAAGTACTTTGTTATGAGCATCCCATTCTGCAAGCTTGGTTCCCGCTGTAACTTCCTGTCCTTGAGAGACTAAAACTGTAGTACCATACTCTACGTCATAACTATGGAGTTCTCGACCATCTAATGAAAGAATCATTAACTTTGCCTTACGGCTCAATATAATAGATTTCCCTTCAGTATTAACAACCATACGAGCATCTTGAAGCTGTACAACACCATCAAATTTAGTGAAATATGATGACTGTTCAGCAACACTCGCAATACCACCAACGTGGAACGTTCTCATAGTCAACTGTGTACCAGGTTCACCAATAGACTGAGCAGCAATCGTTCCGACAGCTGTTCCTACATCTACAAGCTCTCCTTTAGATAAATCAATACCGTAACAGATAGCACATACACCGCGTTTAGCCTGACATACTAACGTACAACGAATTAATATTTTCGAAACTGCGGATTCTGCTATTTTCTCCATATCATCACGCATTACAGGATCGCCTTGCTTCAAAATCATTTTTCCCGTTATCGGGTCTTTTAGATCATGAGCAATAATACGTCCTACAACACGCTGACTAAGAGGATACAGTACATCTCCCCCCTCTTTCAAATCTTCAACTTCAACATAGCCAAGTGTTTTGCAATCATGCATCGAAATAACGAGATCACGAGCAACATCAACTAATCTTCGCGTTAAATAACCAGAGTTAGCTGTTTTCAATGCTGTATCAGCCTGACCTTTACGAGCACCATGAGTCGAAATAAAGTACTCAAAAACACTCAATCCTTGCTTAAAATTGGTTTTAACAGGGGTTTCCATAATTTCACCAGATGGCTTTGCCATCAAACCTCTCATTCCAACCAACTGTCGAATCTGTTCTTTCGAACCACGAGCACCCGAATCGAACATCATAAAAATCGGGTTGAAAGGTTTATAAGAATTCTCTTTGTTAAAGTAGGACTCTTTATCTAAATCTTCTAAAACTTTAAATACTTGTCCTGATACTTCTGAGGTTGCATGAGACCACAAGCTTAATACCTTGTTATAACGCTCACCATTAGTAATAACCCCATCCATATAAAGCTGTTCGATTTTTTGAACTTCGACTTCAGCTTTTTCAACAATAGCATCTTTTTTCTCAGGAATTACTAGATTATCAATTGCAAATGATATCCCTGCCATCGTAGCATTATAAAAACCAAGTTTTTTAATTCTATCAAGGCATTTAACGGTAGCATCACTTCCAAATGTCGAATATACACGCTCAACAAGCTTTGTTAAATCGCTTTTCGTCATAACCTTATTAACCCACACGAAATTCGAGCCTTCAGGCAGCGCTTCAAAGAGAATAACACGTCCAACAGTCGTTTCAATAATCTGTTTATGTTCTAGTCTGAGCTTAATCCGTGCATGCAAACGCGCTCTTCCCATCTGATAAGCACTTATAACTTCAGGAATATTTGCAAAAACTATTCCTTCACCCAGTTCACCACATCGTATTTTAGTAATATAGTGAAGCCCTAAAACCATATCCTGAGAAGGCACCGTAACCGGTCTTCCATTAGCAGCTGATAAAATGTTTTTCGTTGATAAGATTAAGGAAGCACATTCATTCTTAGCATCTTTACTTAAAGGAATATGAACCGCCATCTGATCACCATCAAAATCCGCATTATAAGCAGCACACACGAGAGGATGAATTTTAATAGCCTTACCATCAACCAAAATAGGGAAGAAGGACTGAATTCCTAGTCTATGTAAGGTAGGAGCACGGTTTAAAAGAACCGGATACCCTTTTACCACCTCTTCAAGTACGTCCCACACTTCAGCCGCAGACTCTTCAACCATTTTCTTTGCAACTCGAAGATTGGGAGCCAACTCTCTCTCTAATAGTTTCGAAAGAACATGTGATTTAAAAAGTTCTAACGCCATAACTTTAGGCAAACCGCACTGATCTAAGCGAAGTTCAGGATCAACAACGATCACCGAACGGCCAGAATAGTCAACACGTTTTCCAAGTAAATTCTGTCTAAAACGACCTTGTTTCCCTCTAAGCATTTCACTTAAAGATTTCAAAGGCCGCTTATTAGGACCACGTAATGCTTGAGCACGACGGCCATTATCGATCAGAGCATCTACCGACTCTTGAAGCATTCGTTTTTCGTTTTTAATAATAACCGACGGTGCATCGATTTCTATCAGTCTTTGTAACCTAATATTTCTATTGAGTACACGACGATAGAGTTCATTAAGATCAGAGCTTGCAAAACGGCCACCTTCAAGAGGAACAAGCGGGCGTAAATCTGGTGGTAAAACCGGTAACACAGTTAAGATCATCCACTCAGGGCGTAAATTACCTTGAATAATACTCTTTAAAACATTCATTCGTCTTAAAATTTTATGACGAATCGCTACCGATGCAGTTTTACCGTAATCATCTTCAAGACGACTAACTTCCGTCTGCAAATTCATTAAAGAAAGTGACTGCCTTACCGCTTCAGCACCTGTATCAGCTACAAAGTCCCTATCATCAGGATTATTATCTACATAGGTTTCATATTCAAGTGTCGTTAAAAGATATTTAGCAGGATAGGACGATCTACCCTGTTTAATAACAATATATGCATCAAAATAGATTACGCGCTCAAGATCTTTGACCGATACATCCATTATAAGACTTATATAACTAGGTATACCTTTTAAATACCAGATATGACACACAGGAGCAACTAACTCAATATGCCCCATACGTTCACGTCGTACACGAGCTTGAATTACTTCAACACCGCACTTCTCGCAGGTAATCCCGCGATGCTTCATCCTTTTATATTTACCGCAATTACATTCCCAATCTTTTACGGGCCCGAAAATACGGGCACAAAAAAGACCATCTCTTTCCGGCTTTAACGTACGGTAATTTATTGTTTCAATTTTCTTAACTTCTCCATACGAAAGAGATCGTATTTTTTCAGAAGAAGCTAATCCAATTTTAATGGCATTAAATTGCGAAGTATTAATATATTCTCTAAAACGCTCAAGTAATTGATTACTCACTGACTTCCTCCTTGCCACTCTTAAAGAGATCTATTCGCAATCCTAAGCTCTGAAGTTCTTTAATGAGTACATTAAACGACTCCGGTAATCCTGGCTCAGGTACATCCTCGCTGCGCACAAGCGCTTCATATACTTTATGTCGGCCGCCGACATCATCTGACTTATACGTAAGCATTTCTTGCAACGTGTAAGCAGCACCATGAGCTTCAAGCGCCCATACTTCCATTTCTCCAAAACGCTGACCGCCCAACTGCGCCTTACCGCCTAGTGGTTGTTGTGTCACCAAGGAATAAGGACCGACTGAACGAGCATGCAATTTGTCATCAACCATATGATTTAGTTTTACAATATAAATATTTCCAACGGTTACAGGCTGATCAAAGTAGTCTCCTGACCGGCCATCACGTATTCGATAAGCACCATTTTCAGAAGCATTTACCGCTCTCATAAGAGGTTGTATATCTTTTACAAAATCGGCTCCATCAAAAACAGGAGTAGCAAAACAGACACCTTCTTTAGCAGATTTCCTTGCGAGATCCATAAGGCCATCATGTCCATATGAGTTTTCATACTGAACAATAAACTCAGTGCCATAGGCCTGTTCAAGATGTTTTCTTACGCTATCAAATGCTTGTGCTTTAAGATCTTCACCAATTTCCCGAGCGAGCGTATATCCCACATGACCTAAAATCGTTTCCAAAATCTGACCAACGTTCATACGAGAAACGATACCAAGCGGGTTAAGCACAATATCTACCGGAGTTCCATCATCCACGAAAGGCATATCTTCGCGAGGAACAATCGTAGAAACAACACCTTTGTTTCCATGACGACCTGCAACTTTATCCCCTACCGCCACATGTCGTTTCATGCCGATATAGATTTTAACCATCTTAATAACGCCAGAAGGCAACGGATCACCCTTTTTAAGCTTATTGATACGCTCTTCTTTAAGGCCTTGCAAAATACGTATTTGGTTCTCTAATGATGATTTCAAGAAATCTATCTGGTCATTAAGAGTTTCATCAGTAACACGTATAGTTACAAGATCAGCAAGAGGAGCATTCGTGAGTTTTTCAGAATCAAACTTACTATTCGTTATAAAGGAAGATTTTACTTCTTGAGCCGGTACTGCACCGTGAACACGTTCTCTTATTGTCGCAGCAACCATCTTTTCAAGAGTTGCTACATGCATTGAGAAATCGTTTTCTATACGCAATGTCTCTTGAGCTACAATCTCTTTATATCGCTTATCTTTTCTCATACCACTACGAGAGAATATCTTGACATCGATAACGGTTCCCTCGATACCAGGCGGTACTCGTAATGAAGTATCACGGACTTCTCTGGATTTTTCACCAAATATCGCGCGTAATAGTTTTTCTTCAGGAGAGTACTGAATATCACCTTTCAAGGTCACTTTACCTACAAGAATATCGCCCGGACGAACACGAGTTCCAATACGAACTATTCCATCTTCGTCAAGTCCCGCAAGCGCATATTCACTTACATTAGGAATGTCTCGAGTAATCTCTTCAGGTCCAAGCTTAGTATCTCGTGCTTCGGCAACATACTCATCAATATGAACTGATGTTAAAACGTCCTCTGCAACTAATCGTTTACTAAGGACAATAGCATCTTCAAAGTTATAACCATTCCAAGGCATAAAGGCTACCTGTAAATTGGTACCTAATGCTAATTCGCCGTTTAAGACAGAAGTTCCATTACTTAATATGTCCCCTACTTTAACCCTGTCTCCCGGGTTAACGATAGGAGATTGGTGAATCCACGTATAGTAACTCGATCTCTGGAACTTACGTAAATAATAGGTATCTACGCCTTGAGCTATCCAATCATCTGTGTTTTTAAACGAACTTTGATCGACACGTACCACTATTTTTTCAGATGATACATATTCGACAACTCCATCATGCCGAGCAGTAATCATTGCGCCAGAAGCACGAGCAATCTTTTGCTCCATTCCAGTACCAACAATAGGTGCCTGCATTTTTATAATAGGAACTGCTTGACGTTGCATGTTTGAGCCCATCAATGCACGACTCGCATCATCATGTTCTAAAAAGGGAATAAGCGCGGTCGAAACGGATACGAGCTGTTTTGGCGAAAGATCTACATAATGGATTTTTTGAGCATCTGCATACAAAAAGTTACCTCCATGTCGAGCAAAAACAAATTCACTCGTTAATTCTTTCGTTTCTTCATCTACCGTGCTCGCCTGTGCAATATATTTATCGGTTTCCTCAAAAGCATCCAAAAAGACAACTTCATCGGACATTTTTCCTTTATAAACAGGTCTATAGGCAGTTTCAATAAATCCTAGATCATTTACAAATGCATAAGTCGACAACGAAGAAATCAGTCCAACAGTCTGACCTTCAGGCGTTTCAATAGGACAGATACGACCGTAGTGGGAAGTATGTACGTCACGTATTTCATACGTTGCACGATCCTTCATAACACCGCCGGGCCCGAGAGCAGAAAGACGTCTTTTATGAGCAATTTCTGATAAAGGGTTCGTCTGATCCATAAACTGAGAAAGTTGACCTGTACCGAAAAACTCTCGTAATACAGCATTCAGTGGCTTAACATTCAAAAAATCCTGAGGCATTAATGCGCCCTGAGCTTCCTGAATTCTAAAACGTTCTCGAACGATACGTTCGATACGTAAAAGACCCACATATACCTGATTATTAAGAAGCTCTCCAACTAAGCGAACTCTTCTATTTCCTAAATGATCGATATCATCAAGTTCACCTTCTCCACGTTCACGAAGGTTTACAAGATATTTAATTGTTGCAAGAATATCTTCATTTGTTAATACCGTAACATCTTCAGGAATGTTCAATCCAAGCTTACGATTCATACGAATACGACCCACTCTAGTTAAGTCATATAAACGGCTATTAAAAAAGCTTGAAAAAAGACGTTCCTTAATTTCATCAAGAGAGGCACTATCACCTGGCCATACCTTCGAGTGTACTTCTTTCAAAGCATCTTCTTCTGTATAAGCACGATCTTGCGTTAAGGTTAAAGCTATAGTTGGCTGAAAAACATACCCCGATGAACTAATAAGAGTAAACTGCACAGAAGGATATCTCTTCAAGCGCTCGTAATAGTCCTCATTGAAATTCAGACCCTGTTCAATAATAATTTCACCGGTTTCTGGGTCAATAACATCATTACCAAAAACGCGATTTAACAAGCTCGTTTTTCGTAGTAATAGTCTATCTATACCAGCTTTTTTAAGTCTTTCAATAATATCTTTAGTTATACGTTTACCAACAAGTGAAGCTTCATCTTTAAAAGTTGGAAGCATACCACTTTCTATACGTATAGAGCCTAAGGTCTCATCAATTTTTTGAGAAAATTCACCATGTTCTGCTGTAATATAATCAAAAGAATAAAAATAAGGAATAATTTTTTCCCGTGGAACCCCTAACGCTTGCAAAAACGTAGTAACTAATAGTTTTTTCTTTTTATCAATACGAACTTGTAAATAATCATTACTATCAAACTCAAAATCTATCCATGATCCTCTCATTGGTATGATTCGAGCAAGATAACGAACATCTTTTGCTTTTTTGCTTTGTGAAAAAACAACTCCTGGAGATCTATGTAGCTGACTAACGATCACCCGATCGACACCGTTTATCAAAAACGTTCCTAAATTCCCAAGCTTAAATTGGCCATTGTCTTCATACAAATCTGCCATAATAGGAACATCAGCAAAAAAGATATCCTGTTCTTTAATATCTCGAAGAATTTTTTTTCCAGCTTCAGAAGAATCCCATGTGAGAAGCTGTAATCTAACTTTTAAGGACATAGAAAAAGTTTGACCGCTCGATCGACATTCGTCGAGAGTCAATGGAAGCTGAACTGTTACACGAGCCAAACAGTTAGCACAAGTCTTGTAGCGTGCAGATCGTTTGTTACAAAAAGTACATTCAAGTTCGCCGTTTAATCGAGAACAGTCCGATTTCTTACAAGAGGAACAAATCCATGTATATCTGTTGACAATACCGGTGAGTTTTCCACAAGTACATGCCCAAGAACCTAATTCATAACTTACGTATTCTAATGACATTTTGTCATTATACTCTATGGGGAAAATATCTTTAAATACTTTTTCAAGACCCATGGCCTGCCGCTCGGAAGGCAAACAATCTAACTGAGCAAATTCATTAAATGACCGGGACTGTATTTCTATGAGGTTAGGAACGGGTACTATATCTTTAATCTTCCCAAATGACCGGCGAATCGGCTCTTTGCATAAGTTCGACATTAAGCGGCTCCTTGCGTACGAATTATTTTTCATGTATCAATTACAAACAGCACGGCCGTGAGCCTTTATAAAAAAGGCTCACGTTTATTAAACTACTTATGAAAGCTTTACAACAGCTCCCGCAGCTTCGAGCGCATCTTTCATCTTTTTAGCATCATCTTTTGATGCTGCTTCAGCTATCACTGTTGGAGCCTCTTCAACAGCCTTTTTAGCTTCTGTTAATCCTAAAGTCGTTACTGAACGAAGAGCTTTAATGGTTTTGATCTTGTCATCACCGCCCTTTGAAAGTTCCACCTTGTATTCAGTTTTTTCTTCTTCAGCTTTAGCGCCTTCAGAAGGAGCAGCAGCTGGACCTGACGCCATAGGCGCAGCAGCAGATACACCGAATCTTGTTTCAAGAGCTTTTACAAGTTCTGCAAGCTGAAGAACCGACATTTCTTCGATTGCTTGTATCATTTGATCTTGATTAAATGCCATGGGACTCTCCACAGTTAAAAAAGTTATTGTTTTTTCGTTTCAATTTCTTTAAGGACCCACAACAACCGAACGATAAGTTGATTTAGGATACGTACGTAACTCGAAATAGGTGCTTGTAACGTCCCACATAACGTGGAAAGTAATACTTCTCTAGATGGCAATGAAGCTAAAAATTTAATTTTATCGAGAGAAATAAGATTAGTATCAAGAGTTCCCCCTTGTAATTTAAGCATTTCAAGATGCTTTGCCGCATTTACTAAAACTTTAGCAACTGAGGGTGCATCTTCATCAGCAAAAATTACCGCAATTTGGCCTTTAAAAAAAGGTTGCAGCTTATCTATTCCATCAAGACCATCAGTCGCCCTCTTTAGCAGAGTATTTTTTGCTACCTTAATCCTTCCTTGTTTTTCATAGAGCTCATTTCTCAATTTTTGAACATGTTCTACCGTCATTCCTTGCATTCCTACAACGAATGAAGCTTTAGACTGCTTAAAATCACGTGTTATTGAGTCAACGAGCGTCTTCTTTTCCTGGCGATTCATAGTAATACCTTTTCAATCAAGAAATTTCATCAGGATTTAAGGGAACACCAAGGCCCATAGTCGACGAAATAGTTAGTTTTTTAATAAACTTACCTTTTGATGACGATGGCTTTGACCCGACCAAAATACGTATAAACGCATCTAAGTTTTCATCTAGTTTTTCAACATCGAAAGAAACTCGACCGAACGAAAAATGAATAATTCCACTTTTATCGTTTTTAAAAAAGAGACGTCCCTTTTTAAGATCAGAAACAACATCAGCCACATCAAAGGTTACCGTACCCGTTTTTTTATTCGGCACTAAACCACGGGGCCCTAAAATTTTAGCAACCTTACCCACAAGTCCCATTAAATCAGGAGTTGCAACAGCATTGTTAAAATCAAGCCAACCGCCCTCAATTTTTTCGATTAAGTCTTCAGCTCCCACATAATCAGCGCCAGCTTTACGTGCTGCTTCAGCATAGTCACCCTTTGCAAAGACGACAACTTTTACCTGTCTTCCAATGCCATGAGGCAACAAAACTGAACCGCGAACAACCTGGTCACCTTTTGAAGGATCAATACCTAAATTGACGTGAACGTCAACAGATTCATCAAAACGCGCAAAGCTAAGCTCTTTTAATTTTTTCAGCCCATCTAAATGAGAGAAAACTTTACCTGCCGGTAACTTCTCTCGCGCTTGAAGATATTTTTTTCCATGATTTTTCATACAACCCTCATTCCACCACTTCAACTCCCATACTCCGCGCACTACCGACAATAATCTTTTTTGCCTGTTCTAGAGTATGAGCATTTAAATCTGGCATCTTTATTTTAGCAATCTCCTCGATATCCTTCATTGAAATAGTCCCAACTTTCTGGACGTTAGGCTTTGCAGATCCTTTTTCAATGCTGATTTTTTTCTTTATCAGTTCAGTGGCGGGAGTGGTTTTTACGACAAAATCGAATTTTTTGTCAGTATAGACCGTGATGAGCACAGGAACCGTCTGGCCTTTTCTGTCAGCAGTTTTTGCATTAAACTGTTTACAAAACTCCATAATGTTTACACCCTGTTGTCCCAAAGCAGCACCCACGGGCGGTGCCGGCGTCGCTGCGCCTCCCGGTATTTGCAAGCGAAGTCTCGCTTTTACTTCTTTTGCCATAGGCAATCCTCTCTGTTAATGTTTGACTTGCTCAAACGTTAGCTCTACCGGTGTCATTCGACCGAAAATACTTACCATTACGGTTAGCTTTTCATTGTCTTCTTGTATTGAATCTATAATTCCCATGAATCCTGCAAATGGACCTTCAGTAATCTCGACTTCTCTTCCCTCTTCAAATGCATGTTTTTCGGCAGCAACTTGAACTTCACCACGCATCTGAGCAAGCACTCTTTGTACTTCTTTTTCAGATAAAGGAATAGGATTTTTACCTCCTAGGAAACGAGAAACACGAGGGGTCGTCATAACAAGACGCACCGTTGCAGGAGTTGCCTCCATTTCAACGAGCATATATCCAGGGAATAGTTGCTGATCTTCAACCGCGTCGTCGCTGCTAAAAAACTGTTTAGACTTAGCAGACGGAATTAAAATCTCTCCACATAATTCTTGGAGAGATTTTTCTTCAATGCGTTTTTGCAAATCAGCTTTTATAATTTTTTCATATCCAGCAATAATCTGGATCACATACCATTTTTTCATGCATTATCCAGCGGGCCGCAGCTCATTTTCTTACGTGGCTAAAAATTTTATCATAAATAACTGCCTTGTTTACGTTATCTATTATTCCAAGATAGACCGTAAAAAAGGAGACGAGTAGTAGAGTTACAATAGTAGCTCCTACAAATTCATCTCTTTTTGGCCACTCGACGCGCGCCATTTCCGCTCGAACTTCTTTAAGAAATTGTACAACGTTCATGTAATATCCTCTTAAAGCTTAAAACCTACTGCTCTACAAAAACACACAGGTCGCTTGTTATACTTCAAAAACCTTTATATTTAGCACCGCTTTTATTTATACTATTGGCAGGCCAGGAGGGATTCGAACCCCCAACCATCAGATTTGGAGTCTGCTGCTCTACCGTTAGAGCTACTGGCCTTCGTGCTACTTCGTTTCCTTGTGAGCATTATGCTTTCTACAGCGCCAGCAATACTTATTAAGCTTCAAAGAGCCCATGGTACGTTTTTTGGTAAGTACTTGTGTGTAATTTCTTTCCTTACACGTTTGGCACGCCAAATGTGTAGTAACTCTATTTTTTGCCATATTTCACCTTTTAACAATTTTCTCACTCATATGGAGCCCACAACCGGATTTGAACCGGTGACCTCTCCCTTACCAAGGAAGTGCTCTAACCAACTGAGCTACGTGGGCACAACAGCATACCGGAGTTAGTTTATACTATAACTAAAATTTTAGCAAATTACAAGATGGAGAAATATGGAGCTGGCGACTGGATTTGAACCAGCGACCTACTGATTACAAATCAGTTGCTCTACCAACTGAGCTACGCCAGCAAAACGTGTATGTGGAGCGGGAAACGGGACTCGAACCCGCAACCTACAGCTTGGAAGGCTGCCGCTCTACCAATTGAGCTATTCCCGCATATTTATCATTATACTACATCTCTTTTTCTATTGCAATGGTGGCGAGAGTAGGATTCGAACCTACGAAGGCATATACCAACGGATTTACAGTCCGTCCCCTTTGGCCGCTCGGGAATCTCGCCAACTTCTTATTAGTATAACAAATACCAAAAAAAACACAACCAAAAAACTACTTATTAAGAGCTCTCTTCTTAAAACTCTCACGCGGCCAGGAAACCTTACTTCATCCAATAGATCGATGCCTCCTTCACCAACTTCTCTTTACCCTGTTGCTCAAAAAAATAGCTTCTCTATGCTTAATAGCGGATACTAGGATAAGAAAAATTTATTACCAAAAAATATGCCAAAAATAAATACTCATGATTTCTAGGTGAAATTTTCTTTTATTGCTTTCTTTTTGCGCTCACCCTTTTTTGTTATTATTGTTATGCTTAAATGTGTGCACAAAAATTATACTCTTGTAGAAGTTCCCTAAATAACCATTACAAGAATTCCATAGAGACATATGACAAATAAAACAGCCCTTCACAGCAAAATATCACCCAATTCACCCGTTGGAATTCCCAAACTTTTAAGCTACTTTTTCCCAGAGCTCATCACCGCATGGGTTTTGTATATAGGTTTAGAAATAATCGACTTTCGGTTTATTGCATGTATTGATGTCCCCTCCTGTAGCACCACTCTAGCAGTCTCGAACAACATCCTTCATCTTATCACCAAGGTAGCTGAAGGCTTTTCAGTAGGAATGGTAATTCTGTGCGGACAGCATAACGGCGCCCAAGAGTACCGGCGTACCGGCAAAATTTTGACAACGGGAATCTGGATGACAGCTTTTATAGGAGGCTTAATCGCACTAAGTATTTACAGTAATGCTCATGCAATTTATTCGTTTTATGAAGTTTCGGATTTTGTTATCGATTTAGGAGTACCATTTTTAAGAATTAGAGTGATTGGAGTATTTTTTTCATTTATCTACTTTGTACTTATCGGATTTCTCCGCGGAATAAAAAACACACAAGCTCCTATGATTCTCTTTCTTTTAGGAGCGCTTGTATTTCTTTATTTTGACTACGCCCTTATATTTGGAGCGTGGGGATTTCCCGCTTTAGGACTAAAAGGATCAGCTATTGCCACGGTATTGCAATATGCTTTTATGCTCTGCGGTGCTTTACTCTACATTTTTTTTAGCCCCCACCACAAAAAATATCACCTATCGCTTTTCTCTACGATGAGCGTACCTCATATGCGAGAGCTTTTTCGCATTAGTTGGCCCGTTATGATAGACAAAGCGAGCATTGCTTTCTGCCCCAATCTCCTTACTAAACTATTAGGCACTACTGCACGTTTAGCCAACCTCTCAACAGGGCCTCTTCTTCTAGACAGTTATACGGTATTACGAATAATGGAACGTATCGGGATCTTGCCCGCTGTCGCTTTTGCCCAAGTAATAACTTTTTTAGTAAGTAATGATTATAAAGTTCATCACTTTAAAGCTATAAAAAGAAATATAGTGCTCGTTCTTGCGCTTGCCACTCTCTTTGTAGGATTTTCTACTCTTTTATTTTGTCTATGGCCTACCTTTTTTTTAAGTATGTTAGGTAAAGAAAAAGCTTACAACTCTTATATTGCTTATTCCTTGCCTTATATCGCCTTCACCATTTTCTTCGACGTCACTCAACTTATTCTTTCGGCATCACTGCGGGGCGCTGCTGACGTAAAAACTGTTATGTGGACTCGGGTTTTGTTTACAGTCTTCTTTTTTACTCCCCTTGCTTATGGCATTGCCTTTATGCCTATACAAAACCCCTTACTAAAGTTTGTACTTCTTTACAGTTCCGCCCATCTTAACTTTGCACTCATGAGTTTTGTCTATTATCTTCGATTACGCTGGAACACATGGAAAAAACAGTCCATCGAAGAATAATATTCCTCCTTCGTGCATCTTCTATGAATTTTTTCTATAAAACGATAAGAAATATCACTAATATCCTGCTCATCTCAAGTCAAAAAGATATGCCCCTGAAAAACATCCTGATATCTCTAGATCTCTTAATGCTTACAGACAGGCGCTAAAAAAAGAATGCAATTAACACCTCTCCTAGAAAATTTTTCGCTACATGCGCACTATACACATCAAGTATGACTTTATCACAGTTACCCTTTTGTTGAATGCGTCCAGAAACCCTCGTGTTATATGCTATTACTATCCCTACCCGTCAAGTCTCTTAGTACAGTGGGCAAATAGGTTGATTTAAAAGGAAGCTGATAGTATCTTTAAGCCACGATTACAAATCTCAAAAATACGGCCACATCAAACAGTACACTATGTATAGCATGAAAAGAATCCTATGAACTATTCCATAAAAAGAGTAACGTTAAAAATAGTTATAAGCGGCATTTTTGCGCAGTTTCACCTCAAAAGCATGAATGAAGAATTTACTATTCAGCAAAACGATACTGAACATAGCATGGTAGGGGTTAAAGGTCGTACTGACTGTATTTCTCATGTCGCACTAAGCCCTAATGGTGAAATTATCCTTACCGGCTCACCAGATGGGATAGCCTTTGCATTCAATGCTCATAGTAGTACTATGCTTAGTATGGCCATACAACAAAACCCAATCAGCTCTATAACATGTAGCGCCGATAATGATACTATTTTTGTAGCATCGTATGGCAAAAAAAAGTAAAAGCACAGCATATTTTGTATCCGCTACATCAGGAAAGCGATTAAGTTCCTTAAAAAAAACTGAAGAAGCCATTGTTACAGCTGCAGCATTTAATAGCACTGGAAATACATTTCTTGCTGGGTTTTCTGATGGAGCTCTCATTCTTTATGGTAGTAACGTCGAAAACAAAAATGATATAAGTACCGTTCTATGGCGCACGGAAAAAAACATTAGAACTCTATTTTCCAAGGAAGATCACAACAAAATCCTAGGAAACTCTACTAATGCGGTCACCTCAGTACTATTTAGGCCTGATGAAAGTATCATTTTTACTGGATTTGCTGATGGAACTGCAGCATTAGTGAAAAGCTCTACAGGAGATTTTCTAACCAAATTTATAAAAAATTATCAGTATATTACTACAGCAGCATTTAGCTCAAATGGAAAAGTTCTTATTATCGGACTATCAAACGGAAAAGTTATTATTTTAGACACCACAAAGAAAAATTTTGAGTTAGAATATAAAAACTTGGAACTAAAACAACATAAAAAGCCCATCTGCTCATTAGCACTAAGCCAAGATAATACTACTATTATTTCCTGCTCTGAAGAAGCACCCGGCCTTATCATGATCTGCTTTTGGTGTTTTGCAACAGGAAAGCAGCTTCGGATAATCAATAAAAAGCTTCCTGCAGCTGTCAATTGCGTGACCCTACGCTCAGACTGCACTGCTATTCTAATGGAATTAAGCAATGGAATGATTTATAGTTATCCACTCCATGATGATATGAAACTAGCAGGATCGCTCGCAATAGAAAATATTATGTTACTCACACCTTCATTATACTCTTTAAAATCTAAGGAACATCAAAGAAGCCAGTTATCTCTCAAAGGACATGATCAAAGCATTACTACAGTAGCATGCGGAGATAAAGCTCTTATTACGGGATCAAAGGATGGAACAGTACGGCTCTGGGACCCTGTAAGTGGAACCTTATTAAAAACCATAAAGGACTCTTCTGGACCGATAAACTCACTAACAATTGTTAATGATGCTCACCATAAAGCTCTTCGGTATTACGACGCTTCTACAAAAAAACAGCTACGACTGCTAGACGAGCAGGAAGCCGATGTTCAAAAAATAACAGTTAGCCCTGCTAAAAACGGAAAGATCCAAATCCAGGATCATTATACAGGCAATGAGTTAAAAATAGTTAATCCCGAGATTTCTTTAGTGGCAATGAGCCCTCATGATAACCTTTTTCTCTTTACTAAATCGGACTCTCTCAAAATTTTCCTTTGTTATGCAGCGTAAGAAGTATTAAAGCATTTACTTCTTTAACGCGAGCTCTCGTTAAATAGCACTAGACATTTTTCCCCTCACACGGGGTTTATTCTCAAGAAATGCGTAAGCACTACTACAAAAATAAATAGTGAACAACAGAGTGTAAGGCTTCGATATCTTGAATGCTATTTACTGCAAATGCTTTTTAAAAGTATTTGCAGTAAATAGCATTCAAGCATGCCTCTTTTTTAGCATCGTTGGGTCGGTCGTATCTATGAGTATATTTTTCATATTCTAGTAACCCTATACTCGCCTTTAGAAGAGAGCTTTTTAAAAAGTTTTTTTTCTAATATTCCTTATCACCATATACTATACAGATACTTTTCCCTGTATATTCGACCACACTATAGCGAGCCCCATCAGCATTATTATCAGCTCTATTTCCTAAACTAAGCACAAAGTATACATCTTTTCCTACGCTGCTCACCACATGATGGAACTTACATTCAAAGAGCCACCCTCTTATGGCTTCACAGCGTACAACAGGCCTTGAAGCAGTTTATCGGAAAAAATCCTTTTAGGATGACTTCTTTTTCAAGAAAGTTATCACCATAAGAAACCCCATCGCCGACGTATCTTGCAAAGATCTTTACAAGTACATTAAGAAGAATCCCTCTTTGTTGTAATACACTAAAGCGATTATAGATTGATTCTAAGGGAAATTCTGATCTAATTTCTTGACAGCGCATCTAAAACCCTTTAAATATCTTAAAGTCTATCATATGAAAAAAGACTATACGCGTTATTATTTCTCGCACCAATAAACTGACTGCTCTTGTCCCTTTACGTTTCTTTGCTACTAGAAGCCCTAATCTGATCACTTTTGCAAAAGATTGCAATATTTTTCAATAGAGGTAAAAATATAATAAATTCATAAAATTATTGACAATTATTTATTTAAATATTTATACTACTAATATAATCATCTAAACCAAAGAACTTTACGGATTATAGGCTCCTGCACTCTCCCAACTCTCAAATGCCCGACTGCCATAAATTAGGGGTGCTTAAATCTACAGTAGCTTTAGAGCAGATTACTCACATTTTATTAAAACATTTATTTTACTAGAGGATTTTATGAAAAAAACACTATCATTAGCTCTACTTTTAATCACATCTTTTACTTACCCGATGGAAACGGATATTGTTAATCCTGAAGTGATGAAAGTTATCCAAAAAGATAACCCTAACTCAACATTTATAAAGGAAAGCCAAAGTCCTGATGGAACAAGAATAGTCGCGCTCACTAATAAGGGAGTAGTAGCTCTATACGACGCAAAGACTGGAAAATTCCAGGATTTAGTTGCCACCAACAAAATGAATGTACAATCGCTTGAATTCAACCCTGAAGGTACAAAAGTTATTCTTAAAACCACTCGAGGCACTGAAGAATATGGTATTGTCGATCCTGAAGTGATGAAAATTATCCAAGAAAACAACCCCAACTCAACGTTTATTAAGAAAAGCACAAGTCCTGATGGAACAAGAATCGTCGCACTTAATGATAAGGGAGTCGTAGGTTTATATAAAGGGAAGACAGGAAAATTTGAGGATATCATTGGCACAAATAAAACCGATATACAATCGCTTGAATTCAGCCCTGAAGGAACTAAAGTTATTCTTAAGACAGCGAGGGGCACTGAAGAATATGGTATTGTCGATCCTGAAGTACTGAAAGTTATCATAGGAGATAACTCTTACACAACTTTCCTTAATAAAACCCAAAGCCCTGATGGAACTAAAATTGCCGCGTTAACTCAGAAGGGAGTAGTAGCGTTGTATGACGGAAAAACAGGCAAATTCATACGTATTCTAGCGACCAACAAAATGAATGTTCAATTGTTAGAATTCAACCCAGACGGAACTAAAGTGATTCTTAAAACCACGAGAGGTACCGAAGAATTCATTATTTAGTGAAATGCCCCTCTGTAAGGTGCGCTGGGTACACAGCGTTATGGAAATTTTAGAACAATTCACCGATTTTATTATAAATCTATATAAACTAATTTTAACTAAAGGATTTTTATGAAAAAAATACTCCTTCTAACAGGACTGATATTCGTACCTCTTTTTACACATACCATGGAACCGGATAATATTAATCCTGACGTATTTAAAGGTATCGAAAGAAATAACCCTTTTTTTACGTTTATCAAAAAAAACCAAAGTCCTGATGGAACTAAAATTGTTACCCTTTCTAACGCCGGAACTGTATCGCTCTGGGACGGAAAAACTGGAAAATCCCTTGACCCCTCCTTTGCCAAGGACAAACTAAAGGCTCAATCAGTTGGATTCAGTCCTGACGGAACCAAAGTTATTATAAAAACTCTTCAAGGAACCGAAGAATATGATCTTACTACTCTGGTCGATTTTGACGTATTTAAAGGTATCGAAAGAAATAACCCTTTTTTTACGTTTATCAAAAAAAGCCAAAGTCCTGATGGAACTAAAATTGTTACCCTTTCTAACGCCGGAACTGTATCACTATGGGACGGAAAAACCGGAAAATCCCTTGAGCCTTCACTTGCCAAGGACAAACTAAAGGCTCAATCAGTTGGATTCAACCCTGACGGAACCAAAGTTATTATTAAAACAGCTCAGGGCACTGAAGAGTACTCTATTTAAAGGTACAAGTACTAGTTGTAAGTATGGCCGGTAAAACAGTTAATCCCCGTATGCCGGCCGTACTTATGAAAAATTTCCCACAAGAAATATCATAGAAATTCTGTCAGGTGTACTACTTAGAAGCCTTTATGGACCTATTTGAACAATTTCACCGATTTTATTATAAACATATGTAAATTAATTTTAATTAAAGGACATTTTATGAACAAGGTATTTTCTCTAACAGTACTATTACTAATACCCTTTGTTATACACACCATGGAAACGGAGCCAGTCGATCCTAACGTGTTTAAAACCATCCAAAAAAGCAACCCTTACCTTGACTATATTAAAAAAAGTCAAAGTTCTGATGGTACAAAGATTGTAACACTTACAGAAGGTGGAACGGTATCTTTATGGGAGGGAAAAACTGGTGAGCTTCTCGAGCCGTCAGTTGCTAAGGGCAAACAAAAGGTCCAATCAGTGGGATTTAACCCCGAGAGTACAAAAGTCATTATAAAAACTCTTCAAGGCACTGAGGAATACGACATTACCGATTTTGTTCGTGTAGATCCTAACGTATTTAAAATCATTCAAAAAAAGAACCCTTACGTTGATTATATTAAAAAAAGTCAAAGTCCTGATGGTACAAAGATTGTAACACTTGCAGAAGGTGGAACAGTATCTTTATGGAACGGAAAAACTGGTGAGCTTCTCGAGCCTTCAGTTGCTAAGAATAAACAAAAGGTCCAATCAGTTGGATTTAACCCTGACGGAACCAAAGTTATTATAAAAACTCTTCAAGGCACTGAGGAATACGACATTACCGATTTTGTTCGTGTAGATCCTACCGTGTTTAAAATCATTCAAAAAAAGAACCCTTACGTTGACTATATCAAAAAAAGTCAAAGTCCTGATGGTACAAAAATTGTAACACTTACAGAAGGGGGAACAGTATCTTTATGGGAGGGGAAAACGGGAAAAACTCTAAAATCCTCACTTGCGGAGAACAAAAACAAGGTTCAATCCATCGGATTTAATCCTGAAGGAACAAAAGTTCTTATTAAAATACCTCTTAAAGGCACTGAAGAGTACCCTATTTAAAGGTACAAGTACTAGTTGTAAGTATAGCCGGTAAAACAGTTAATCACCGTATGCCGGCCGTACTTATGAAGAATTTTTGTCATAAGAAATATCATAGATATGTTATTTTTTTGAAAAATTAATATAAGAATACTTAAGGATTTATTAAAAATATAAATAATTGACTCCTATATAGAGTCGAGCACACTTACAACATCGTATACGTAAGAGTTCGTTCATCTTCAGAATAGTAATCAAGGCTTAGGTGACATACCTGTGTGGTAAGTAAAGAATCGCATATCTCAGGCCACTCGATAAATGCCCAGCTATGAGGAGCATACAAATATTCATCAAAACCTGCATCGATAAAAGATGAAAGAGAGGACATACGATACAGATCAAAATGGTAGAAAGTCTGACCACTTTCGTTTAGGTACACTGCAACATACGTAAAGGTCGGACTGGTGACTACCTCTTTTACTCCACAACGAGCAAGCACCTGCTTAATAAGCGTCGTCTTACCTGCCCCTAAAGGACCAGAAAAGGTAAACACTTTGCACCTATCCATATCCCTGTAAATTTTTTCAGCAATCGAATCAAGATCGTGGTAAGAATAACGGAGAATACTCATAATTTTTTCACTATTTTTTGAATCTTTTTTTCGTGTCTCGATTTTTTTTTGGAAGCATCATACGCTTCTTCATTTTCTTCATCCTTGTAAAAAAGAACAGACGATCCTTCCTGCATAAGCGTATCTAACTCTGTCGACTCTTCAAGCTCATTGAGCTTATGAGCTTTTCCGGGCGCTTTTTTAAATCCGAGTACCGGCATAGATACATCGTTCATGAACGCATAAAAATCGATAGAATCGATCGAATCTAATCCATGATTTCGGGCAAAAGCGTTTAAATGTCTATCGGTAGTTACAATAAGCATAACAGAGAGTAGTTTTTCTTCAATATAGCTTTTTATGACATCATCTGCCGAACTTTTTCGCCCTGAATAGACCACAGTAAGCCCTTTTCTTTTTTCGCGCGTAGGCCTGTCGTAAGGGCCCCCATCAAATATAACATGAAGAGTATGGTTTTTACGTCGTGCATACGAGTCTAAACGGGTAAGAAACTGTTCCCGTTCTTTTTCACTGATCATAACTTTCTTAAGAACCTGTTTGATCATGTTATACCCATCAATAACTATATTCATACTTCTCCAGATCTCTATTTTACTACAATCGCTTTACGTGGTTCTTGAAAAAATAGTAAGGACCTCGTACACTCAAGAGTAAAGATAAGAAAAATCCCTACAATAAAGGGCCTAGTATGGCACAACTTATTACTATGCGACACCGAATCAAGGCAGTGGAAACAATAAAAAAGATTACCCACGCAATGCGTCTCATCTCAATGTCTTCACATTCTCGTTTAAAAAATCAAAAAAAGCATCTTGAAACATATAGAAATGCATTTCAAACATTGTGGAGAAAAGTAGAAAATGTACTTGTCGAGCCCGGCTCTGACACCACAAAATCTCCTCAGAACCCTCACCGTCTTATTATACTCACAGGCTCACAAAAAGGGCTCTGTGGTCCCTTTAATTCGATGCTCTTTAGATTTTTTGAGCAAGAAATGCTTACACAACCTTCTTCTCAGTCTATCATTGCTGTGGGCAAACATGCAATCGAATATTGTAGAGCACGTAAACTAAACATGATTGCTTCTTATAACGATTTTACTACGGCACGTTTTGTTACAATAGCCCAAGCCTTAACTGATCTGCTCATTGCCAGTCCTATCGCCTATTCTCAGGTTACTTTTTACGGTAACTACCAGAAAAATTTCTTTATACAAAGACCCCAAGCTACCATTGTATTTCCGTTGCCAGATATGCCAAAGCAGGAAGATCAACAATTACAACAACCTGTTGAATATTTATTTGAACAATCGCCCGAAGAGCTCGGCAGCACCCTACGGCACCTTATGATCTTAATTACCTTACAAGAGCTGTTATATGACTCGTTACTTGCAGAACAGGCAGCCCGGTTTATTTCGATGGATAACTCTACTCGTAATGCTGATAATTTACTTGTTTCGATGAAATTAGAATACAATAAAGCTCGACAAGCAGCAATTACACAAGAGCTTACGGAGCTTTCATCAAATTCTTAGCTTTAAAAACCAGAGTTTTTCAGGAGAAACTTACTAGTTATTCTAAACTTTTGGCATGAAGCACATGAGCTCCTAAACGAACGAGTTTCTCAAGTATTCCTTCATATCCCCTCTTAAGGTGATGTACACCAGTCATAGTAGTCGTTCCTTGCGCCACCAGTCCCGCAAGAACTAAAGCATAGGCAGCACGAATATCTGATGCGATAACTGAAGCGCCATAGAGCTCTTCCACCCCAATAATAGTAGCAGTATGGCCTTCAATAGAAATACAGGCGCCCATCTTTTGAAGCTCGCGCACATGAACAAGCCGATTTTCAAAAACAGTCTCGTGAATAACACTCTTTCCTGAAGCCAAACATAATGCAGCCATCATGGGAGCTTGTAAATCGGTAGGAAACCCCGGATAAGGCATCGTTCTAAATGAAATCGCGTGCGGATTATCGGTGGCTTTAAAAAAGATCCCTTTCCCTTGAGGAGCATCAACGATAGTAATAGTATGCCCCATCTCTTCGAGCTTTGCTAAAAAGACATCCATGGAATCTACAGGCGCTTGAGGCAATAAAATCTCTCCACCGGTTATAGCTGCAGCTAAAAGAAGAGACCCTGCTTCTAATCGATCATACATCAACGTGTGTTCTATAGGGTTAAGAGAGCTCACTCCCACAATTTCAATCGTTGCTGGCGAGATAATCGTTATAGAAGCACCCATTTTCTTAAGGGCCTCAACTAAATCAAAAATTTCAGGCTCTATAGCCGCATTTATTATACGTGTAGTTCCTTGTGCACACACAGCTGCCATCATAACGTTTTCTGTTGCGCCAACACTAGGATATTCAAAAACACAGGTAATCGATTTAAGCTGCCTCACACGAGAAGACACGACATCACCAGACCGTTCAATAGAAGCACCCATTTTTTGAAATGCCTTCAGATGAAAATCGATAGGCCTATCTCCAATAATATCGCCTCCTGGTTGAGCTACCTCTGCGTTTCCAAAACGAACAAGAAGAGGACCCATTACTAAAATCGAAGCTCTCATTTTCTTCATAATATCGGCACTCACAGAAAATGAGTTGATCCGGGTCGTATCAATATCGAGAGTATGAGCAGCCTCATTACTTATAACCTCTGCCCCCAGAGATGTTAAAAGTTTAATCATCTGAAAAACATCTTCAGAAAAAGGAACATTACAAAGACGATTTTTCCCAGCTGTAAGCACTAACGCAGCCATAATAACAAGTACCGAGTTTTTAGCCCCTACAAGCTCTACAGTGCCATGTAATGGCTGGGATTTTTCTATAACAATAGATTCATGTGACATACATTATTCTCTGTAAGGAGCTATTAAAAATTACTACCTGTTGTCTCTACTACGGTAAGAATAACTTCTACTATGCAGAACCATTCTACGAGCACATAAAACACAAAAAAATTATACCATTTTTACAAAATTTTTTTAAGTAGAGAAAAGAGAAATAAGAAGAAAGGAAATCCCCTTTCTTCTTATTTCTTTATAGTTACTTTAGATTAGAACTGATTTTAGTTAACGTATCAACGATCTGCTGTATATCTTTTTGCTGGATATGTGAACTTTGTAGTTGCATTAATCTGTTATACAGCAAAACTGCGGTTTGAAATTGGATTTGAAGAGGCGCTTCATTCGGCGTATTGCCTAACACACACAACTCCATTGCCTGAGTTTTCTCTAATAAAGTAGTAAGCTGACTTGTATAAGCATCGAGAAATTTCTTATAGATAATCTGGAAAGAGTGGCCTGTCTGTAAAGCGAAGTTGATCCCTAAAGAACTATTTTGAACTCCACTCTGTATACTAAGCTTTACCTTCTTACAGTCTTTTTCTAGAATCTCCATTCCTGTAAGATACTGCTCTAAACTAAAATTATTCGATATTAGAAAGTTCGCTTGATTTTCAAGAGTTGAGGTTAAAAGCCCTACCATGGTATTAGATACTTCTGTAGTGACATAAGGACTGTTGAATGAGACTAGTTTAGCATACATATCAACTAACTTCGAGAATTGAGTTTGAAAATCATTCTTAAAAAAAGATTGAAAAGTACACGTTTTACTTTCTACTGAAAGAGGAGTAAGAAGTGTACAGTATCCTTCAAAGAACTTAGCGTGCGTTCTTGTAAAAACATCATCAAGGTTTTGCATAATGTTTGCACCCTTAGTAATACTATCCAACTTTTGACGATTTTGCTCCAAGCACTCGAGCTTTATTATATAGTTGTCTACATCTAGACCACTTGCAACAACATACTCTGCCTGCACTCCTACAATTTCAATTAACATTCCGATAATAGAAGAGCACAACTCTTTTGGAGTTTCACACAATAAATCATTATCAAAAGAACACCCTAATGCAGCCCATCTTCTATAGTGTTCAAGCGCCGCTTGAACGCTCACCTGCACAGAAGATTGAAGAAAAAAATTGTTACCCGCAGCTATACTTTCTTCGAATAAAGAATTAAGAGCTGCTAGATACTTAGAAAGAAAAGTTTCATGCATTTTTATGATCGAACGACAAGTGCTCTTAACAAAATGGCTTAATACCTTTACCGACTCATCATTGCTATTAAGATCGATTTTGACTTTTTTACACTCATTTTCTATCAGTTGTACCTCATTCAAATACTGCTCAACCGTAAGATTACAATTCCTTACAAGTAAATCTATCCGGTTTTTAAGCACAGAAACAATTTGATTAATTGAACTGATCGTATGCTGAGGACTCACCGTCATCACAATCTCATTCTGAGAACCATTATTCACAGGAAATTCCATTCCATAGATATATCCCCCAGAAAGAAGAACAAACATCATTGACTTCATCTGATTATTCATACAAGATCCTTCGAATAAAAGTAGAGTGAATAGTTATTATTATTATCATGATTGAAATTATCACACGATTTCAATATAAAGTCAAGCTTTTAAAATATTTATAAATTATTCAAATATAATAAACAAAACCTTAATCTAGGCTCATCATCAGTAAATTTTCCTTCCCGTGTAAAACCCTCAAGGACCTCTTTTTCAATAGATACTTGAAGAATTGCATAGGTCTTTTTCCATAAAAATATAACATCGTTAGGGTAGTGGGCATTTAAATTCATACAGTTATACAAAGTAATGATTGGATCTGCTTTTCAAGCCGGTGAACAAAAAAGGAGCCTCTCATTGAAATGTAAGATAAAAACCATAAAAGGTTAGAAATAACGATTGCCAGAACTGCTTATGTAGTACCATTTTAATTCCTGGCACAAAAACAGGGTTCAATTACCTCTCCATAAAAATTCTGATACTCGTTATAGAGCCTATGAAATCTATTGGGCAAGCTCTAGAAAAAAAGCTGCATGATTAAAAGGTATCTACAGGATTTATTGCAAGTGACTCCTGGAGATAACCGTCGTGTCTCCTGGCCTAACCTAATACTTATAGGGGTAAGAGTCAGGAGTCCACCTAATAT
>JACDFK010000067.1 GCA_013815795.1 Candidatus Babelota bacterium
GACCAAGAGTCCATCGAGTATGAGTAATAGGTGTATTTACGCGAAGATAAAAACCTTGCGCAATATCATCAAGGCCCCAATAAAAATCGATATCTATAATAATATTTTCGATGCGTGGTTTAATAGCGAGAGTTCCATGAAAATCGGTAGGAAGCCCAAAATAGTCCGCTATGATATCCCTAGTAGTCCGAGTGGGCGACTGGCTACCTGCAAAGGTGAGACGATTGGTAGAAAAGAGTTTTTGTGCGATACAGTTGGTGTCGAATGAGCGCGTATAAGCAAAAGTTGATGTGTGGGCAGTGTAATTTTCATCAAAACATTTATAGAGACGTCGCTGCCATCCGACAAGTCTTCGGGCAGTATCTTCTCCTTGTCCACGGGGAATGAAGGTTGTTAATGCTTGGTTATAGCTGGTTGCCATTACTAGAATTAGACCTAGTGCATTTCGAATCAGTTGAGGACTGAATTGCTTCATATTTAGTTCTCCTACTTCTCTCTTACTAAAAATCCTTTTATTAAACTAAGGGATAATGTAACGCTTCAATCGAATTTTGTCGAGGGTAAATCATCGTTTTTTCAAAAAAATCCTCTTTTTTTATAATGAATCCTTATTGGTAGATGAGAAAAGGGGTATCATTACAAACAAAATATTTATCGAGATTTTTTTTTGAAAACTTTAGTAACTATTCAGGATGGCGAAAACATTTTTAAAAGAGTCTACGTTTATAAAATTCTTTTTCTCCATTGTGATGCTTTTATAGGAGGTAATACCATTTCTTGATAAAATGGAAAGACCAGTAGTACATGTAGGGCACAGGGAGATTTGAATGGTATCTGAAGGTTTTTTTATATAAGTACGTTCATAAGACTCAAGGTAACTTTAAAAGTGGCTTATTTTAGAGTGAGAAGTGCTTTATTTTATGGCTTCTTGTTATACAGAGTTTTGTGTGGGTTAATGCCAGCAAGTGCATTATACTTTATAAGCATAAGGGTAACCTCGTATAGGAAGTTAATGGTCTTTTAGCCGATGGTTGTTTATGTAGTAGGTAATTAAACTATTGCTTTAATTAAACCCATATGCTATTAAATATGTGCTGGGGTTTAAAAATTACTCAGTTATTGTCAAAATAGCATCGCAATTAGGTATTTCCTTTTGAAGAAAAATTTATCTTAACATAAGAGAAATTCTATAAATAGAGGAGAAAAAAACACAAAGTATTGACTATTAACACTGCATTTGATAAACATAGCTGTAGTTATGTAAAAATATGTATGGATGTTCGAGAACGGGGGGATATGTATTAAACCGAGTTGGCTTTGATTAAAAAAAGATTATCGTATGTCTAACCATTATAGAAGAGGTAACTCAATGAATAATGTGAGAAAACTATCTGTTTTTTTACTCCTATCAGCAGGAGTAAGTAATTTGGCCCTAGCTGCCTCTGGTTGTAGCACTGATTGTCATACAACAAGCAGTTTCCGGAATGATTGTTCCACTGATTGTGGAAGAAGTTCCGACTGCGACACCGATTGCGATACCACAAGTGATTGTGATAGAAACTGCAGTACCTCTTTCCGTGCTCGTCCGATCGTTGGTAACTTAACGTATCGTAATGACTTAACTTTCTTTAATAGGTATCATGATGCCCGTTGTAACTTCTTTACATGGGATTCAACCTATATTTTTGAAAAAAACCGTCACAGCAAATGTGCTGGTGCAGGTCTATTTGGCATCAATAATAGTAACACTATTACAGTAGCTGAAAATGGTGGAGATATTAACTCTCTTTTCTTAGGCTTGGGTTCAAACACCACAGCTGGATTTAGTTCGACAATAACGGTTCGACCAACACGTAGAGTGTTCTCATGGTTAAGCCAAATGGTTTTCAATTTAGATTCATGCTGCACAGGCCTTTGGGCAGACGTTTCATTTGCAGTTACAAGCGTGCGTCATAGACTTCGTTTGACTGAAGTTTCTACGGCTGGCACAGCTGTAACAAATGATATTGTTGGCGGACCAACAAACGTTACTGATGCTTTAACTAGACTTGGTGTACTTCCTGGATCAAACTCTCGTTGCAAACGTACTGGTGTAGATGACGCTATGATACGACTTGGTTACGATTGGAACTATTCTGGAAATGATCATGTTGGTTTCTATGGCTTAGGTTATATTCCTTCGGCTAAAAGAAGAAGAAATACTTCGGAACTCTTCCAACCAACAGTTGGTACAAGAGGCGGCGGTATTGGTTTTGGTATGACTGCAGATTTCACTGCATGGAGCGATGAATGCAACATGAGTGATTTATCGATTATGACCGAACTTAAGTATACACATACATTACGTCATAGAGATTTTAGAACTTTTGACCTTAACAACGGTCCATTATCTCGTTTCTTGTTAGTTGCTCCGCAAACTAACCCACTTGCACCACAACCGTTATTACCTCTTCTTACATCATGTGTGAAAGTTCAAACACGTCATACTGTTGACTGGTGGCTTGGCGTGCATTACCAATTCTGTAATTTTGGTGCTGAATTGGATTATAATCTCTACTTTAGAGATCGTGAAAGAGTTTGCAATCCAAACATCGATTTCGGAAATCTAGGAATCTTTGATATTAACGCTTGCTCAGATCTTACAACTTCTAGCACAGCTACTGTTGGTGGTGCTTTTGGTTCAGGTACAACTGATGCTACCTTTACTCCACTTACAGCTGCGGACGTAAATGTTCGAGGAGCTGGTGCATGTAGAGCGCTTTCAAGTTCGATATCAGGTGCTATCTCCTATAATAACGTATGGTGTGATTGCTACCCATGGTATCTTGGTATAGGCGGTAATGTTGAATTCGCATCGAGAAAACATCGCCGTTCTAATTTTGAAAATTGGGGCGTATTTGGAAAAGCCACAATAAGCTTCTAATAGTGGTAACGAAAGGAAACTTCTATGAAATTATTTAATTCTGCTTTTCTAGCAGTAACGCTTTTAGGATTTGCAACTGCCTTTGCAGGTCTTGGACCTGATTGCGGTACTAGTCTAGCTACTCTTAATGTAGCTACTCAGTTAGGGATTCCTCCTTATGAGTCATTGACTGTTTCAACAACTCCTCAACTTGTGGGTTTTGATGTAGCAATTGCATGTGAACTTAGAAGACGTTTAGGTTATGCTAACATCGTTATTAAAAACACCGATGCAAACCTTGCTGCAACTCTTAATACCGGCGTTGCGAGCATCGCAATTTCGGGACTTAATGAGATCAATGCGCGTACTAATGTTAATGCTGGCGGATTTGCTGCAGTTGTTAAGTATGCTGACTTTTCATTCGGTCTTTTATATCCTAACGCTATTCCACAAGGTGTAGATGGTTTAAATGCTTTAGGGCGTTTAAATGCGGGACAAGGAAGTACTGTTGGTGTTCTTGAAAATTCATGGGAGCTTAGAATTCTAGGGGTTCAACAATTTTCAGGAATAGCATCACGCGAATTTCCTAATGTAGAAGCTGCTCTTGCAGCTTTGAGAGCAGGAACAATAGATGCGTTTTTCTCTAGCTCTGTTATTGTGAATAATGCTAATGCAACTAATCCTACATTGATTCCTTTGAATGATGTAGTTTTACCAACGGGTGCTGCTTTAGATCCATTTAGATCTACAGCATTAGGTATTCAGATTCATCCAACGTGTTGTCAGTTGTATGTTAACGTACGTCAAGCAATTGCAGATATGGTAGCTGATGGTACCTATGCAGCTCTTGCTAGAATAAATAATGTACCAACAACATTTGTTCCAGTTGATCTTACACCTGCAACGTGTGCTAATGCAATACCTGCAATTAGACCTAATTTGCCGGTAAGAAATGCAATAGTGACATTTATTTTCAATAAATACTGTCTCTGCAGACCATCAATTGTTAATCTACCGTAAGTATTTTCTTTAATGAGAATATGTGGTATAGACGTCTGGTCTTAATGAACAGAACGTAATTTTGGAAGGGCACTTTATTATAAAGTGCCCTTCCTTTTGTAAAAAATAAGTACAATCGTGGTGGTATAGTAAAAATCTTTCTACCTTTGTATGAGGTATGTTGGTAGAATAGAGTGTGAAAATTTACGTGAATGTCTTGAGAAGGCAGCAGTAATGGTAAGGAGTGTTACCGCTGTGTACTCGAAAAAAAGACGTTCTTTAAAAGTAAATGATCGATTTCCAAATGGTAGTAGTGAAAGGAAATGAGTATGAAAGTAACTAATTACGTTTTTTTGGTGGGATACCTTGTAGGAGCTATAGGGAATTTACTAAGTCAAATGAACCCTGATTGCGGAGCCGCTTTAACTACCTTTGTGGTGGCAACACAGTTAGGAATACCTCCTTATGAATTTATAGATGAGGAAGATAACCCAGCTGGTTTTGATATAGCGCTTGCCTGTGAACTCGGGAAAAGATTAGATTTTGAGAGTTTGATGATTAAGCATGGGAATGCGAATGATCCGCGTACTCTTAATGAGGGAAATGCTACCATTATGATTTCTGCGTTAAATGAGATAACACCGCTGGCCTTGTCAAGCCAAGCTTTAGTTAAATATGCAGATTTTTCATTTAGCCTTTTGTTTAAAGGAAAAAATCCTGAAAGAGTTACTGCGGAAAATGCTTTAGGTATGCTTTTAGCAGATAATGCGCGTATTGGTGTTATTGAGAACTCTAATGAAGCACGGATTCTTGATCTGTTTATGGGTATTACCATTATAAATTACCCGGATGTTGAAGCTGCCTGTAAAGCGTTGAATGAAGATGAAATACATGCATTGTTTTCAAGCTCTGTTATTGTCAATGCAGCCGGTATTCAAGATGCTGAGTTAACAGCGTTAGATGATGTTGTATTGCCTCCAGGCCCTATTTTTGATCCTTATCGAACTATTGGTTTGGGAATAGCTATTAGTTTTAAGTGCCGGCAGCTTTACACTAAGATTAAAGGGGTTTTAAATGATATGGTAGAAGATGGGACGTATGAATCACTGGCAATTGCTCATAACGTACCCGTAACATTTACTCCCGTAGATCTTTCTTTTTCGGAGAATGCTTCATTAGAAAAATGTATTCCTCCAATAGGATGTGGCGTCTAATAAAAAATTCAGTTTACAAGACGTACTGTTTTTTACTCAAAAGTATCATACTTACGACTCTGAAAATAGTTTGTATGATACTTTGGGTACTGTCTATCAAAGTATAACTTTGTTTAAATAAGGAAATGCTGAACCGGGTGTTGAGGATTGAGTGAAAAACTCTTGTAGTGAGATAAAAAAGGTGACCGGAGTTTTTACAAAAGAAGATTCCCTGTAAGTGCTGCTTAATTTGTAGTTTTAGGAAAAATTTCGGATAAGTCGAGCTGGTAAAAGCATTTTCTTATAATAAATCTACCATGATAAGCGGCTTTATAACAGAGTACCTTTAAAGTAAAGAAAGAGGGCGATTTACGTGAAAAAGATAAATTTCGCAAGTGATAACTACGCGGGTGTTCATCCTACTATATTACAGGCACTTAATGCTGCAAATGAGGGAGATTGTGCTGCTTATGGAAACGATCGCTGGACGCTGGAAGCCATTGAAAAATTTAAAGAGCATTTTGGAAGCTCGAGTGAGGTCTTTTTTGTTTCTACGGGCACCGCAGCAAACGTTTTAGGGTTAAGCACCTATCTTTCTTCCTATCAAGCTGTTATTGCGGCGGAAACTTCACACATTAGTAGTGATGAATGTGGTGCTTTTGAAAATTATACCGGCTCTAAAATAATCCCTGTTAAGACGGGCACTGGTAAATTGACCGTTGACTTAATTGCTTCATGTCTTACTGACAAGGGAAATGTTCATAGAGTACAACCTGCAGTAGTCTCTCTTAGTCAGCCCACAGAATTAGGAACACTGTATTCGCTTACGGAACTAAAAGAAATAACAGCTTATGCTCATCAAAATGGTTTAAGTGTACATATGGATGGAGCGCGACTATGCAATGCAGCAGCAGCACTCAATGTCTCTTTAGGGTCTGTTACGAGAGAATGTGGTATTGATGTACTTTCGTTTGGAGGTACTAAAAATGGGATGTTGGGAGGAGAAGCGGTGGTATTTTTTGATACTTCTAGAGAGTTACCTTTTAATTTTATACGGAAGCAAGGAATGCAGTTAAGCTCTAAAATGCGCTTCGTTTCAGCGCAATTTACTGCACTTCTTTCAAATGATCTCTGGTTAAAGAATGCTCTTCATGCAAACGCTCTAGCGCACTTATTAAAAGAACAGCTTGAACCTGTTCAAGAGATTTCTCTTGCTTATCCTACGCAGACAAATGCTCTTTTTGCACGTATTGATAATGAAATAGTCATTAAAAATCTGCTCGATACCTATGCCTTTTATATATGGGATCACGATGGTATGGAGGTACGATGGATGACATCGTTTTCTACTACTCATGAGCAGGTGCTGGACTTTAGTCAGGAGATAAAAAAGCAGATCGTTTTGTTTAATAAAAGCTTCTGAAGCCATGTCGAGCGGTTTTTGTATCCCCTTATAGATAGTTTCTAACGTATTAAAGTAAGACGTGATAAACTTTTATGTTCAATTGTGGTGGTAGTGCTCATTCACTCTACTGCTTTTTTAAAGTTCGTAGCTTGTATAGCTAATTACCTATAGCTTGATATTTTGGGAAAAATCAATTTGACTGTCTTATAGATATCACGATTATGTAAGGGGAATGCCTGCCTTATTCGATGTTTAACAACACCCCACCAGTGTTTAATAGGGTTAAAATTAGGAGAATATGCTTGTATATACAGGACTTATGAAAGATCTGATTGAAAGCAACTAAAGCTATCAGGAGGTCTTCACGTTTTAGCATCTGTAGCGAGCGTATAACAAGTTCAACACTAGAAGCTTTTCGTAATTTTTTTTGATGTTGCAGAAAAGCGTATATATAGAAAAGGTTGCATATACGGACCTTTTGCATATCCAGGTTAGTCGATTGACAGTCCTTAAGCCCCAAACTCTGTTTAGCGGTTCGATGAAACATCTCAATACCCCATCTCAGTTTATATATACGCACATATTCTTTAGAAGAATCGGGGAAGTTACTTACCAAAAAAACAATACTTGTTTCTCCGTTCTTATCTTTTCGTTTTTCCACCGTATAATAAAGCATCAGTCCATGCCATTCGGCTTTTATTGTTCTTGAATGCTCGTTTTTACGCAGTTTTAAAGCAGGGTGTTGTTTTAATGCTCGCTTAACGCCGATACTTTCAACAACTCTATTAGTAGCTGCTCGAGCCACAAAGCGAATGTTCATCTGCACCAGAAACTCCCTCATCTCTTTGGTCGCATAAAGGCCATCAAAGATGAGTCCTTGTGCATTAATTGAAGATGGAATAGAAAGAATAAGCTCTTGAGCAAGAGCTATTTTCGTTTTATATTCTTCTTTTGCAACGTCTTTATTGTACCATAAAGCATATACCAGAGGGATAGTTTCGTTACCGTTCGTCCAAGCAAGTGTTATGAGTGATAATCCCAAACACGATCTATTGGTAATCGTATCAAACACTTCAGAAGTTCCTTCAATAGATTTAGAAAATTGCTTGGTAACAACCGAATCATCAATAACAAAGAACCCGTCTTGTGAAAAGGGCTTAATGTAATTAAAAAAGCGCTGTGGTGAAAAAGATACATATGGCCTTTGCTTTTTGAGAAACCGATAAATGCTACAGCAAGTTATATTAAGAGTTTTAGCAATAGAAGGAATTGTCTTTCTTTGTGGCGTTAAAATAACGCCGCAAGCAAAATTCAAAATAAAATTAGTATAAAATTTCTTAGAATTGTTTATGATTGAATGGAGCATAGGGGATCCTTTTTTGAGAGTCAGTTTTCTTAATTGGATCTCATATGCTCTTATTTGTCAATACTAATTTTCTCTTTGGAACA
>JACDFK010000068.1 GCA_013815795.1 Candidatus Babelota bacterium
GTGGGCGAGATCTTGTGATGCTTGGTGGCGGATTAGTTTCTTTTGTGGCGGGTAGCCTTTTTTTACTAACCGCTTTCACGGCTCGCTTTGCAGCAGCTGAGTTGATTGAGATAGAAAAAAAACAAGGAAATGGTAATGCTCCCACACCTGAGCAGTTTGAACAGTTTGCAGCTCCTGTTCTGATGATTAGTGGACTAGCTTTGCTAGGGCTTGGTTGCTCTTTTGTTAAAAGGGGCTGGACCTGTAAAGCAGCATTACATTCCTTAAAGAAAGCCAAGAGAATACAGAAGTTAATCGAAAAAGTTGCTGTATGTGAAATAGAAATATAGTATATTTTTTATTTTAAAATAGCCTTTTGACTATAATTTTCTGCAATAGTATATTTGGTAGAAGCTTCGAAGGTATTAAAGCCTCATGGCGATAAGCAGTGACTTGAATGAGGGCTTAGAAAGAAATTTTTGTTTCATTTATAAAAACAGCGTACTGTTACTGTAGACTCAAATAAGAAATTTTGGGTTTTTTCACTTTTGTACCGCACCGATGATAATGAGTGTAGATTAATAATTAATAAAAGTTTTATGATAAGGAATTCTATGATGAAAAGGTATTTTATAGGTAGTTTTTTGTGTGCCATATTTATTTTGGCGCCTATGCATGCTAATACTACTACTGAAAGTCAGTTGTTAGCCGCTTTAAAAAATACCGATGAAAAAACGGTTTTTCAGATGGTGATAATGGAAAACGCAACGGTTGACAAAGAAAGCAAAAAATATTTATTCGATGCTGCTGAAGAATTAGTTGCTCAAAAGGAAAAATCTATTTCTTTGTTAAAAAGTTGGCGTGATCTTGGGGTATTTGGATGTGGACTAGGGTGTATGGCGCTGGGGGGACTTTTTTTCCATTGTGCTTACGTCGGTCGCTTTTACCCAGAAGAGCTCGTTGAGGCACAAAAAGAGCTAAATATATGGACACATTTAGCAAAAAAAGACTTTCAATTTTTCGCGCCTGGGGCACTAGGAATCGCACTTTCTCTAGTGGGACTTGGCGGCTACTATGCTAAAAAAGGCTGGATATGTAACACAGCATTACATCTTCGTGAGAACGCTCTGAGAATCCAGGGATTAATTAAAAAAGTTCCTACGTCTGAGATAAAAAATAGTAAACTCTTTTCTTTAGGCGTTGGGTTTTGACTATGATTTTGTGTAATAGTATATTTGATAGAAGTTGCAAGAGTAGTAAAGACCCTTATGAGAATGTATAACAGCTTTGGAGATGTATAAAGCATTTTTGAGTTTGTTTTCTAAAAGGATGTCACGCAAAAGTTTAGAGCAAAATAAAAAAAAGGTGCTTTCTAACTATTAAGTAAAGTCTATGAATGTTCGTAAAAAATTAATAACTATCTTTTGATAAGGAATACTATGTTGAAGAAATATGTGGTAGGCGGTTTTCTTTGTATTGCGTCTATTGTTGGTATCATGCATGCAGAAGCCAGTATAGAATCTCAACTGTTGGTCGCGATTAAGAATATCGATGAAAAAAAAGTTCAGCTCTTATTAATGGATACTGTTATTCTTGAGAAAGAGAGCAAAGAACGTTTATTAGATGCTGCTGAAGAGTTAATTAGCCAGCGTGAAAAGGCTACTTCTTTATTTAGAAGTTGGCGAGATCTTCTTGCTCTGGGAGTGGGATTAGAATTTGTATGGAGAGGGATTGAAAGCCTTAAAAGCGCTGGTGGTTTAGCAGTGATTTTGAGCCTTTCGTCAGAGGAACGTGAAAAAATATTTAAAGACCAAGGACAACCAGTCCCTTCCAAGGAAACTCTTGGTGAATGGGTGGGATCAAATCTTTATAATATGATAGTATTTGGTGGAGTCGGAATTTATTTTGCAAAAAAAGGAGCTAACCGTACCGCTGCATTGAATTTCCTTGATAAAGCTAAAAGAATACAAGGATTAATTGATAAGACCCCTGCGTCTTAAATTTATAAATAATAAATAGTTTTTATTAAGAGGTTCTCCCTGCAAAAATAGGTTGAAATATTCTTTTTTGTTCACAATTCGGGTGCGGCGATTTTGAATGTCGCACCTTCTGTTTAAGGGATGACTCAAGCAACTCTCACAATAACTTTAGAATAAAGGTCTGAGAGTATCTTTAAAAATTAGTAAATAGAGATAAGGAATATTAGAATGAAGAAATATGTTATAAGTAGTTTTTTGTGTATAGCATCTATTTTAGGACCGCTACATGCAACAAATGACAATTTTGATAAGTTGTTAGTCGCTTTAAAAAATACCGATGAGAAAACGGCTTTTCAGATGGTGATAATGGAAAACGCAACGGTTGACAAGGAAAGCAAAGAGCATTTATTGGATGCCGCTGAAGAGTTAGTTGCTCAAAAGGAAAAATCTATTTCTTTGCTTAAAAGTGGGCGTGATCTGGGGGTATTTGGATGTGGATTAGGGTGTATAGCACTGGGAGGACTTTTATTAGAAGCTGCTTACGAGTGTCGTTTTTACCCAGGCGAGCTCGCTAAGGAACATAAAGCGTTAAATTGGCCTACAGCTATAGCAGCAGAAGACTTTCTTTTTTTCGCGCCTGGGATACTAGGAATTGCACTATCTCTAGTGGGACTTGGCAGCTACTATGCTAAAAAAGGCTGGATATGTAACACAGCATTACATCTTCGTGATAAGGCTCAGAGAATCCAGGGATTAATTAAAAAAGTTCCTACGTCTGAGATAAAAAAATAGTAAACTGTTTTTTATTGCAGAGATTTACTTAGTAGACATATATTCAAGATATCTTTTTTGTTTTGGGCCTTGCCATGCTGTATTCTTCTTAAGAAAGATTATGATATGCTGTTAGAAGTAGTAAACATAAATGTTGTGATATTATTTCTAAAAAAAACAAAAATTTCTATAAATTTATCTGAGAAACTATTTGCTATCTACTATGAATTAAAATCCCCCAATAACAGTATTTTAAATTCTGTTGATTGAAAATAATTTAGTGTACATTCTATTCGTAAGTTTCTTAAAAATCCAAAAAAATTTAGAATGTAGTTGAAAAGCACCGATATTTGATTTAAAAATAATATATTGTTTTAATTTGAGGAATTATATGATGAAAAAGTATGGTATAAGTAGTCTTTTTTGTATTTTATTTATGGGGGTATCTCTGTGTTCGGTAAATCCCCATAAATATAAGCTATTAACTGCAATTAAAAATAATGATGTAGCGAAAGTTCAAATTTTATTATCGGATAACCCGATATTTGATACTGAGGACACAAAATGTTTGCTTGACGCTGCCGAGGAATCACTTAAGCAGCGTGAAAAATCTATTTCAGTATTTAAAAGCGGGCGTGATTTTCTCGCATCGAGCTGTGGCTTGGGAGCAGTCTGGGGTGGAGGGGGTTGTTTGGTTGTATCCTTTTTTGCTTATTTTTTTCCATCTGAGATAGCTGGTCAGATAAAGCGCGATAGGACTATTTTTTCTGAGGAAGAGGTTAAAGCTGTAATACCTCATTTTTTGTGTTACGGAATACTTGCTTCTGCATGTGGCATCTATCTTTTAGAAAGAGGTTTGACCTGCAAATCAGCAGAGAATTTTCTTAAGAATGCTCAAGAAATAAAAAAATTAATTAAAAAAGTTTCTTCAATGGAGTAAGTAATAGTATACTATTATTATTATTTAAGGAATTAAATTATGATAAAATCTATTGCAGGTATTCTTCTTTGTCTTTCAGCTATAGGGGGATCTCTCTATGCTGAAAATACTCTTGAAGATACATTAGTGGCTGCTATTAAAGAGTGCGACGAAAAAAAGGTTCAACTGCTTTTAACAGATGCTACTTTACTGGACAAAGAAAGCTCAGGGCGTTTATTAGATGCTGCAGATCAATCAATTAAACGTCGTAAAAAATCTATTTCAGTATGGAAAAGCCGACGTGATCTTCTGGCGCTGGGTGGTGGAACAGGAGCTGCATACCTTGCCGGCATGTCTTTTTTAGTAGGGGTTATAAGTCAATTTTATTCCAATGAAGTTGTTACCTGGTATTATAAAGAGGGCACCACAGCTTTGCCCGCTGACAAAATTAAGGTACTAGCACCATCTTTTATAGGAATGGGTCTAGTTTCATCGGCACTAGCTTACTATTTTTTAGAACGAGGGTTGAGATGTCGATCTGCGGTCAACTTTCATGAAAAAGCTCTAGAAATAAAAAAATTAATTGAAAAAGTCTCGCATTTTAACGTTACCCCATAAGAGAATTATGAGGTAAGTTTAGTTGATCTTGAAAAGTAAGCTTCTTATTTTTCAAGATCTTTACTACAGAGGATTTCCTATCGTTTATCCGCTAATAAAGTAATGATTGAGGACATTTTTTTCGTTTCTGCTTTTAAGATTCTGTTGAAAGCAAAAGAGTAGTAGCCATCCTAAAGATCTCTATGAGCTCACCTCTTAATGTTTTTTACTGTTTATTATTTTAAGTATCAGGAGGGAGTATTTGTCATCTAGTAGAAGGTCTAAAAAAGCTATCCTTTGCAGGTGCTGCGAAGGTGTATCGCTTAAAAATAAAAAAAGAGCAGTGAAATTCCAAGCAAAGCGTTTTCTATAAATTAAAATGATTATGTAGAAAAAATATAAAAATATTAAAATCTGTATGGCCCTGACTGGTCGTTGTATCGGTTCTGATCGAACCAAATTTCTTACGTATTTCTTTCAAACCCCTTTGACTATGATTTTCTCTAGTAGTATAGTGACTTTGTGTTACCAGTTCTCAGGCTACCTGTGAGAAATCATAGTAGTCTAGAGGGCTTCTATAGTGCTTGCTATTCTTGCTATGAAAAGGGATACATAGTAAAGAGTTAGACAAGATATAGAGTAAAATAAGAAAGCCGTTGTCTTATTTTAAGTGATGCCAAAGATTGCATAGAGGAAAATTATTACCTATCCCTAAAGTAAGGAGTCATATCATGAAAAGATATGTTGTCGCTAGTCTTTTGTGTGGTTCATTTGTTTTTGGATCACTGAATTGTGTAAATGTCAATGAAGGGGAGTTGTTGACCGCTATTAGAGACAACGATGAAGAAAAAGTTCAGTTGCTCTTACTAGAGACTCCTAATTTTGAAAGAGAGAGTAAGACGCGTCTTTTAGTTGCGTCGAGCACATCGGTTGAAGAGTGGCAGAAATCTGTGTCCTTATTTGGTACTGGCCGAGATTCTCTTGCGTTGGCATCAGGTGCAGCCATTGCATTGTGGGGCGCATTGAAGGTATATAGTACTTATAAAGCGCTTTCTTCCTTAGCAAAACCCAAATACGAAATTGTGGATGAGCTCAAAGCAGATGCGAAAGTAGTTGCTAAGAAAAAGATTCGTACAAAACAGGCGTATGAATTTGGAGTTGATGGGCTACTTATTTCAGGACTAGGCTATCATCTGCTCAAAAGAGGATATAACTGTGTTTCCGCACTAAAATCTCTCAAGAAAGCTAAGAGAATTCAATGTTTGATTGAAAAGGCTCCTTACGTGATAGTAGCTAAATAACTTGTAATGGTGTAGAGGACTTTATACTTATATAAGTTCTCTACACCATTACAGAGTGAACTTTTCTAATTTTACCTACTTTTTTTATACTTTATACAAGGGATACATAGTTAGAGGATGCAGACAGATAAATTCTAAATAATAAATCCGGTTATCTTATGTTAGGTAATGCCGATGAGTAAATGTAAGAATAATTAATACCCCTCATTCATATAAGGAGTCATATCATGAAAAGATATGTTGTAGCTGGTCTTTTGTGTGTTTCATCAATTGTTGGATCGCTGAATTGTGTAAATGTTAATGAAGGCGAACTGTTGACTGCTATTAGAGATAACGATGAAGAAAAAGTTCAGTTGCTCTTATTGGAGACTCCTCTATTTGAAATAGAAAGCAAAGGGCGTCTTTTAGCTGCTACTAGCTCATCGGTTGAAGAGTGGCACAAATCTCTCTCATTAGTTAATAGCGGGCGAGATTTTCTGGCATTTGGATCGGGAGCAGCCATTGCAATTGCAGGCTTGATGAAATTATATGGCGCTTCTTGCTCAGGTTTTTTATTGTTTTTCGGTGCAAAAGAGAAGGATATGGCGGAGGGATTACAAGCCCATAGACCTGGGCTCCATCCGAAAGAAAGTCTTCAAGAACAGGCGGGTGAGTTGGGGATTGATGGACTATTATTTTCAGGGTTAGGATATCATTTAATAAAAAGAGGATATAATTGTGTTTCCGCACTGAAATCCTTTAGAAAAGCGAAGAGAATTCAAGGTTTGATTGAAAAGTCTCCTTACGTAATATTAACTACTAACAAGTAAGTTTTAAGAGGTTTTGTATAATTCTAAACTGTTGTACAAGGTGCTTGATCGAATTTTTATCGTACTTTCTATTCTTATATAAAAAAGGATAGATAGTAAAGAGGTAGGAAGGCAAACAGTAAAATAAGAAATTAGGTTAGCTTGTTTTAGGCAATTGCGATGAGTACCTGTAAGAATAATTAATACTTATCAATCATATAAGGAGTCATATCATGAAAAGATATGTTGTAGCTGGTCTTTTGTGTGTTTCATTTGTTTTTGGATCACTGAATTGTGTAAATGTTATTGAAGGTGAACTGTTGACTGCTATTAGAGATAATGACGGGGAAAAAGTTCAGCTGCTTTTATTGGAGACTCCTACGTTGGAGAGAGGGACTAAAGCTCGTCTTTTGGCGGCTACGAGCACATCGGTTGAAGAGTGGCAGAAATCTGTTTCCTTATTTGGTACGGTGCGAGATTCCCTTGCAATGATTTCTGGTGGAGCTATTGCACTTTGGGGCTTGACGAAAATATATAACGCATACTCATTGATTTCTGAGTTGTCGACAGAGAAACATAAAACACTTGATCTCAACTCGGGTGCAAACCCTGCCCTAATTATTAAAAACAAAAGCATGAAACGACGTCTGTGGGAGTTGGGAATTGAAACACCTCTCCTTGCGGGGCTTGGGTATCATATGGTGAAAAGAGGATATAACTGTGTTTCCGCACTAAAATCACTCAAGGAAGCAAAGAGAATTCAATGTTTGATTGAAAATGCTCCTTATGCGATCTTACCATTAACAGACCTCAGGCAAGCAAAGAGCATTCTAAGAGACCTTGCCGAATAAACTTTAGGATTTTACAGGACCTCTTAACCTGATCTTCTAGAGAATACAGTAGGCCCTATAATAGGGCCTACTTTTTTTGTCTTGTAAAGATCTCTCTTTTCTAAAGAAAGCTGTTTGTTAGATTTATCTGCAGCGAGATTGTATTAAACTGGTGTGTTTGAGCAGAAGTATTAAAGGGCAAAATTTTTGTTTTAAGTATAATTTATCTTGAATTCATTACTGGTGCTGTATGTTTTTATTACCATGGTTAGATCAGTGCGCTCATTGCTCCTCTAGTTTAAAGATTTTTATAAGGTCTTACAATCTGGGGAGAGCTAGAGCAACTCAAAGATTCCAAGAACGAAATAGCAAATTTATTCATTTTATCGGTAATGGCGCGTGTCAAGAGTACAAATTTTTAAAGGTTTTGTCCGTGAAAAATCGATAAAGCAATTTATAAAAAGATTACAGGACACTTTATAAGGTCGATGAAGATCTATGCTTACATCACTAGGTTCTGTTGATATTTTATAAAAAATGAAATTTAAGATATGATAGCACCAAAAAGAACGTCGATTTTCTTTATAATAGGTGCTATCATGGTAGAAAAGTATATCACAGAAGAGGTCTGGATCAAAATTTTTAGTTTCCTGAAACAATACAAAGGTATTTATTG
>JACDFK010000069.1 GCA_013815795.1 Candidatus Babelota bacterium
CTCTAGGTCGGATACTACAGTTCGTCGTCGCTACTCAGATAGTACCTACTTTACTTACTACTATCCAGCCAGGATTTCTTGCAGACGTAAATTATGATACCGAACTAAAAAGACTAATTTTTGTCAGTCTTTTTGGCAGTCTCCCGGTAGTACTACTTATAAAAAACGCTCTTGAAAATATAAGACTACACAGAACAGAACATGACGCGAAAGAAGCTCAGATCATAGTAAAACTACTTGAAGAAAAAAGCATGAGTTCAGCCTGTTTTAGTAATCTGGAAAAATATAGCACTGATGAAAATATGAAGAGTTTTCTTACTGCGGGCTTTAAAGCACTAAAAGTAGGCATTGTGATCTATGTATATCTTAATGTACTCGCTTATATTTCCTCATAAAATTCCAGCTTTTCATAATGCTACAGGCTCTAGTACTGATATTCTTCACAGTAAAGAACTTAACCCGTTGAAATAAGCGGTAGTACCCTGATTTTCTATGTATCATCTCAACGAACAGAAGAGCTTATCTCTTATACATGCGAGCTCGTATGTATAAGAGCTTGATTCTTAGTAGTATAAGAACACTACGACAAAAGAAAAATCCTGCAAAATTTTGAAATAAGAATCTAGAAATCGATCAGTATTTCATTTTTTAGAAAAAATTGAAATACTGTGCATGCAATGGTAATGGACTACAATTAGCACATACCCCTATACCTTACTTTTATTTCATGTACCTCTCTATAATGAAATAACCACACGAAAAACCTTTCCTTATTTCATGTAATGACCTATAATTGAATTAAGACATTTATTATGCATTTTTCATGAGTGAAAAGCACTGTGAGAAGAAAGCAATACACTACACATTCTAACAGCACACCGATTACATACCGCGAAACACCATGAGAATCACAGGAACCTACCACACTCTCGGCTCAATCAAATCATTCATACCTCATCCTTTGCCTCCCCTTGATCCGCCTTTAGAGCTTTCTTCTGAAACACTAGCCGGGTATGGTGAAGCTAGTTTCAGTTTGGGCCTATTAAATGAAATGTCACGCCGCTTACCAAATCATAATCGATTTATAAAAGCATATGTTATAAAAGAAGCACTTTTATCATCTGCCATCGAAGGAATCCATACAACTTTACTCGATGTTTTCACTCATCCACTTAATGAATCAAAACCCACTAAAGAAACACAGCTTGTCCTTAACTATACCTACTCACTTGAAAGAGCTCTTTCTATGCTTAAAGAGGAACATATTCCCCTAGGGTCTCGCATTATACTGGCAGCACATGAATCACTTATGAGCGGCCCTGCAGGTACTACCACAAGCGGAGCAGGAGCGTTTCGCAAGCAGTCTGTGCAAGTAGGAGAACTTGTTCCAGCACCTGCACCATACATTCATCAGCTTATGACAGATCTAGAAAAGTATATCCATGAAGTTGACGGTCTACCAGCTCTCATTAAAGCTGGTCTTGTTCATGTGCAATTTGAGATGATACATCCCTTTTTAGATGGCAATGGTCGAATAGGAAGACTTTTAATAGTACTTATGCTTATTGAAAACGATCTTTTACAGGCCCCTATATTCTACCCTTCTTACTACTTTAAAAAACACCATGCTGAATATTATCTTCGGCTTGACCGGGTCCGTACCCACGGCGATTACGAAGGATGGATCAACTTCTATTTAAAAGCTATTAAAGCAAGTAGTATGGATGCCTACTACAGAGCTAAAGAAATAGAAGTATTGGAAAATCAGATAAAGGTGCTTATTCAAACAGATACCTCATTTCTTAAAATGCGTCAGACAGCATTGTCGACGCTCGATATGATATTTCACACTCCTATTTTTGGAGTAAAAGAGCTCAGTGAACATCTGGGGATGGCCTATAATACAGCGCATAAAAGTATCATGCTCTTTAAAAAATTAGGAATTATCACAGAAAAAACCGAGCAAAAACGAAATAAGCTGTACTCCTTTACCCAGTATCTTTCACTTCTTGAAAAACAGTATTAAAATCGTAGTGGAGAAACACCTTAGTACTTTTAAAACAGCTTATCTACAGACTTAATGAATCTCATTTCGAAAGGGAATTTGAAGCTCATTTTTTAAAAAATGTAAATAAGAGATCTCTCTCTTTTCTAATACACACAACAATCCCACATCTCTGATTACTTTTAGAAACTCGCGCTTAAACGGTAATCAAAACCACTCGGTTCTTAGGTAAAGAAGCTGTTCGTAATCCCAGGAAGACAGAGAGGGAAGAGTAAAGGAGCATTTCTTTAGATTCCTGTGAAAAAGCCGATCTATAATGATTGCTCAAAAAAAACTTTACAGTGCGCATTAGGAAATATATAATAAAAAAAAAGAAGCTTTCAGTTTTAAAATTTTTATTAAAAATACCTTTCTAGTAATACATCAAAGGATCGTTATGATTACCTCAACTACCGTAGACATGGGCACCATCAAAAGAACATTTTTTGCAGTAGCTACATTCATGAAAACGAGAGCCCCTTTAAAAACGTTAACCATAAAAAAAGGAATAGTAAAAGCGTTTAGTCCTGATGCCAGCGTTTTTGTGAGGGTATTTGGCTCAAGTATACTCCTTGTTGAACGTGAAACTGATAAAGAACGTATGGTTTTTCATGGACATACTGATGAAATACAGTCCGTTGCCTTTAGCTCTGACGGAAAAACGATCGCCACAGGTTCTGAGGATCTTACCGTAAAGTTGTGGGACGTCGCATCTGGAAAAGAACGAGGTACATTCATAGGCTATACCGTCCCGATAACAACAGTGGCCTTTAGCTCTGACGGAAAAAAACTTGTTGCTGGTTGTTCCGACGGCACCGTTACCCTGTGGGATATCGAGACACATAAAACCAGTCAAACTCTAAAAGGCCATACAGGAAAAGTCTTTTCTGCAGCCTTTAGTTCTCAGGGGGAACAGGTTATAACAGGCTCTGATGATACTACAGCAAAAATATGGGATACGCAGACAGGTACAGAACTTACCACATTGAGGGGGCATACCAAATCTGTAGTATCGGTAGCGTTTAACACAGATGGCAAAAAGGCCATTACCGGATCGCAGGATATGACAGCGAAGATATGGAGTTGCGATTCTGGAAAAGAAATTACTACCTTACGAGGCCGTACAGGCAGTATAGAGTCTGTTTTAGCTACTCCTGATGGGAAAAAAATAGCGACCGGTTCTGATGACACTACCGCAAGAATATGGGATCCTGAGACAGGAGAAGAGCTTGAAATTCTTCAGGGGCATACCAAAGGTATAACGCTAGTTGCAAGTAGCCTCGATAGCGAAAAACTTTACACCGCAGGACGAGATTTCACTATACGACAATGGAATATCTCGTTAAAACCGGCAGAATGGCTAAAGCATGCGGTGACAGATCCTCAGATCAAACTTCTTACTGATGCATATAAAGCAAAAATTCTGGGTAAATCATTGGAGATTCAGCCGGATTCTGAAAATTACAAAATCTTAATGGGAATTGAAGATGACGAGGTTAGAACTTTTCTTATAATCAGTTTATCGATACTTATCAAGAACTAGTAAACCAAACCAGTTTACGAACTGCTCTGTGCTTCTACACGTAGAGTTATTTTTATGGTTTTCAGTATACAGTGGGGGTACAAGAACATCTAATCCCCCTCTAAAACCTCAGAGAGAATACTAGCCTCACAGAAAAAAAGCCTTTTTACATTCGCATGTCATTTTGGCATAATAAAATTAAAGATGTATTAAAAAACCACTAAACCTACTACAGTAGTATATACCCTCTTGAAGTATATACACTCTGATAAAAACGGCATGGCTACTCAGATACTACACTAAAAATTGCATTTAGAAATAGTAGTAGTCAAGAATACAAAGGAACTCTCCCATGGCATAACGTTTGAAAATTACAATTAACTTTTGGTTTTCCTTTTTTGAACCGTTACTGGATCTAGAAAAGAGCCTTATCGAATTCTTCAATTACACAATTACACTTTATTAGATCCAAGGAAAAGCATTCCATGAGCTTTTTTACACATACCTTCTCACTTGTCACTCTTTTAATAATGACCCATTCATCTATTAAATGTATGGATAGACAGATATCTGCTTGTGAAAATTCAACACACAAAGTACCCTTTTTATCCCCTAAAACAGTACAGATAACTCATGATAAAGATGAATTAATTTTTCATAAAAGTGAAAAGGGAATCACCACCGAGCTAGGGAGAATAATCGCCTGTCCAGAACGTATAAATAACCTGTTGATGCTCCTATACCTTCACACCTTACCTTTTGACATTCAACGCGCAATTGCACTTCTCGTGCTTGGAAATACTCTTACCTATAACTTCGAGCTCACTACTACCTTAGAAGGACATAACGAATGGATCTGCTCAGTCGCTTTAAGCTCTGACTGTACCATGGCTCTTACGGGAGCACGAGATTCTATAGTCAGCCTGTGGGATACCTCCACCGGGCAAGAGCAGTTACGATTTATAGGACATACAGGGGGAATTAATGCCGTAGCATTTAGCCCTGACGACAAAACTATTCTTACAGGGTCAAACGAAAATAATGCACGTTTATGGGACAGGAAAACGGGAATACTACTAAGAGAATTTATAGGACATACGGGATGGATTAATACCGTAGCATTTAGCTCTGATGGCAAAAAGGCCCTTACGGGATCCTGCGACCATACAGCAATTTTATGGGATGTAGAAACAGCAGAGAATCTTTTACAGTTACGAGGACACACTCAAAATGTGAGCTCCGTAGTATTCAGCCCTGATGACACACGCGCCCTTACAGGATCTAAAGATAATAACGCATTCGTATGGGATTTAGAAACGGGAGGTATAGTATTTCGACTTCGAGGACATAAAAACTGTGTTAATGCAGCTGTATTTAGCCCTAATGGCAAACTTATTATTACTGGATCATATGACAAAACGGCACGTATATGGAACGCTTCAACGGGAGAAGAATCTTTGCTCTTAAGAGGTCATTCAAAATTTGTTAATGCAGTATCCTGTAGCCCCGATAACACCCTTGCATTAACTGGCTCTTATGATAACTCGGCATGCCTTTGGGATATATCAACAGGAATGAAAGTATCAGTACTTAAAGGCCACTCTGAATTTGTCGAAGCAGTAGCATTTGGTGCTACCGGAAAAATCATACTAACGGGATCAAGAGATAAAAAATTCTGCTTGTGGAAAATTGTTTCATGTAAAGCAACCGAATGGATTTCAAATAATGCAAATCCTCTTCAAGCACTCCTCATTGTTAAAGCCTTTCAGAGAAAACAAAAAATACTCTTGTCTACCACATGCCAACCGGACGTAGAAAACGATTGTGAAAATACTATTTCCGAACTACTGCCTCTTTATAAAGAGCTGCCTTACTATGTCCAAAACTATATCTCCACATGGTACTCGACCAGATCAATTAATGATTTTGAGTAAGCTCCTTAAAAAAAACATGCTCTACAGGTAAAAAATCCTTTGAGCATGTTCTCTTATATACACGATAAAACCTCATTTCTGCCAAGAGGACAAGAAGCATACTGCTTTAGATCCCTTTTGATACTGCATAAGATGGTATATACAAAAAAATCACACATCCTCGCACTAATAAGCTACGTCCTATTAATTCACTAATCAGTGCCTATGCGTATAGTGATACCTATAACCATATTAGTAAAAAGCAGAGCTTAATGATCTTCACTAATACCATAAAAACACAAGGAAATCAGGGATAAGTTACAGTCCCCTGTAGAGAGCGCTTACAATAGTATAAAAAAAGCATCTGAATTATGCCTGTCACCAGAAGGAAAAAAGGGGGAATTGAAAGATAACTATTTTCCATCGCATTCCATGAAGGATAGATGGTGGCGACGCAGGGACTCGAACCCCGGACCTACGGATTATGATTCCGCCGCTCTAACCAGCTGAGCTACGTCGCCTTATACTTATATTGCCACAGATTTTATACCTAATGCAAATAATAAGTTATATATTGTTTTCAGCAACAACAACCCGGTTATAAGCGTCGCAACGATACCTATCATCATGGTAAGTGCAAAACCCTGTATAGCAGGAGAACCGAGGTAATACAAAACAGCGCCTACAATGAATGTAGTAATATTCGCATCTAAAATGACCGTTAAAGCGCCATTAAATCCTATATCAATAGCCTTTTGAAAGGAGGATCCCAGAGCTAACTCTTCCTTGACCCGTTCATAAATTAGTATAGAAGAATCGATTGCCATACCAACAGTTAATATCATACCCGCAATACCTGGCAAAGTTAAGGTAGCATCAGGAACTAACGCAAGACCAAAAAGAATAAGCAGTAAGTTAAACAACAAAACTAGAAAAGCCAATAACCCTGCAGTTCTGTACACAACTACGCTAAAGATAAATAAAAGAGCAAGAGCAATTCCACAAGAAACAAGTCCCTGACGTATAGATTCTTTACCAAGAGAGGGCCCAATATGGCGTTCTTCAGCAAATGCTACAGGAGCAGAAAAAGCTCCAGATTTTAAAAGCACCACCAACTCTTCAGCCGATTCTTGGTCTCTTTGTCCTGAAATAGTAGCTTCTCCATCAGGTATAACGACTTCCACTCTCGGGGCGGTTATAACAACATTATCAAGGATAATTGCTACCTCATTGCCCACGTTTTCTCGTGTTAAAGCCTCAAATCTTGAAGCGCCTTCGCCTTTGAAACCAATAGCAACCAGATGACCACTTCCTTTTTCGAAAACATTATCACGATGTTGATATTCCGCTTTCTTTAACATTTTTCCCGTGACTTTTGCGTAGGTAGGAACGAGATAAAAAAGAGCATCTCTTCCTTTTTCTGGGATTATCATCGTTCCCTCAGGAATACTACCACCAGCTCTTTCAAGAATTTCTTCTTTTGTACGTCCTTTATCATAGACAGGCTTTAGTTCCAAGATTGCAGCAGTCCCTATACGGGCTTTAGCTTTTTCTGGATCGCTTACATTAGGTAGTTCTATCCCAATCATACGTTCCCCTTGTGGAACTATAGCAACTTCCCCTGCGCCAAAAGCATCAAGTCGAGTTCTTAAAATCGAAATAGTTCCCGCTACAGCTTCGTCTCTAATTTCTTGTAGATCTTCTCGTGAATAAGAAAAAATAAGATTTTTCCCCGATTGGGTTACTAAAGGCTGCATTTTTGTAGAACCACGTGCCTTTTCTAGATAAGTTTTCATTGCCTTAGCAGCCTCGACATCAGCTGAGAAAGCAAGAATTCCTTTTAGGGTCTCATCAACCACCGGTATAGAGGATGCTGGAATTCCCTCTTTTTTTAAAATTTCATTAGCATCAACCGTAAAAGATAAAAGGTCATTTTTAACCGCTTCATCCACTTTTACTTCCAGCGTTAAATAGGTTCCCCCTACGAGGTCTATACCAAAATTTATAAATCCTCTTTCATCCTTGGCAGGATTAAAAAGACTCATTAAAAAATAGACGCCAAAAAGAGTTATTCCTAACCATACAATGCTACTGAAAATAAGTAATGGTTTTGATGAAAGCGTCATGCGAATCCTTTTTTGATATCATGGTCAATGTATATTATGGTGCGGAAGAAGGGACTCGAACCCCCAAGGGATTTCTCCCACAGCCACCTCAAGGCTGCGTGTCTGCCAATTTCACCACTCCCGCTCAACATCAAAA
>JACDFK010000014.1:0-15164 GCA_013815795.1 Candidatus Babelota bacterium
GTTAAAACAAAGAGCGCTCCGTCGCTTAATCCATTGCCCGTTGGATCAGACATAACAACATCTACAATCGAAAATACGGTATTTACTGTTCCTACTTGTTCAATCTGATTTACACAACACTGGTCAGTGCCATTCACATTATCTTGAATAGAAATAAAATAGGTCCCAGCAGGAAGATTATCAAAAGTCACCGCTCCTGTGAAAGGCCTAAATCCATCACCATTAAATGCAAACAGATACGGTGGAACTCCTCCTCCTATAGCACGAATAGTTATAGATCCATCACTCCCGCCACTACAGGTAACGTCCGTTACATCCGTTAACGCTACTAACTGATCGGGCGATCCTACTGGATTAATTGACTGACTTTCAAAGCAGCCATTGGCATCTCTAATAGTAAGAACATGTTGACCTGCTGCTACATTAGAAAAAATCACCGAAGGGCTCACAAACGGCTGAAAAGGCCCGTTATCAAGAGCTACTTCATAAGGGGGAAATCCACCGGTAATGTTTGTAACTTCAACTTCTCCATTGGCTATACCAAAACAGGTTACTGGCTGAGACTCAGTAGTAGCCCTTAGCGGAGCAGGACCACTCACGGGAATACGAAACGTCAACGCCGGGCATCCATTTACAGGAGTAGCGGTTATAATATAGGGAGTTTCGCGCGCCAATAAATTTTCGAAAATAGGTGATGTACCATTATTTACTCCGTCAATTGAGTATCTACCCGGAAATGTTCCCCGAGGAACCAGCTCGATAGATCCCAGATCACCACCGCATGCTGGATTGGTAACAATTATACGCTCTATGGTAAGGGGTTCAGGTCCCCTCACTGGAACAAAGGCAGTAACAGACTCATTTCCGTTTTGAACAAACACCTGTAACGTAAAGGGAATAAGCCCCGGAGAAAATAACCCGTTTATAGGAAAGGTAATTTTACGGCAGTCAAGACCGAGCCCACAATTTTGAAGTATCGTATCAGTTATAGAAGGTTGAGCCGATGTATTGGTAAATCTATAAACAAAAGGCGCCTCCGAATCGCCGCCTTCAACAGTTACTGAAACTTCAGCAAAAGCCACCACTGAGCTTCCACATCCAAAAGGTTTAATAGCAATGTTTGTAATTGCCAAAGGAATATCAGACGCATTACACCAGAATGATCCCAGGCCAACTATCAATAATAATATTTTTTTCATAACACCCTCTTTTTTTTTTCTAATTCCCCGTATCTTTGCTTCATAATATAGATCATCTCATAAGGTCTCCTCTAGTTTTAAACTTCTGCAACACGAGTCTACTAAAAAATTTTAATCGAAAGCAATAAAGTAGATGCTAAAAATGTAAGAGTTTTTTTTGATTACTCTTTGAAAACCAGACGTGAAAAACGCTGATTTTTTAACAACCTTATACAATATAAAAGCTGCCATTACCTCTTCTAACAGACTTTATTTACTTACCCTAAAATTTAACAGATACAAAACTTTCGTTGCGCTGAAGAATAGTTCTCTAAAAAGGAGATTCTTAAAAGTAGTATAATCGGCCGTCGAGTTCCAAAACAAAGGAGAGTATAAGAATATGAAAAGTTTCTTATACTCTCCCTTCAAGAACACAGTTAGGTGATGTAGCGGATACGTCCTTTTAACAGACTCTCTACATACATTTTCAGCATTGATACGCGCTGCGCATCTCCCATTTTTTACCTAACCTTACGACTCTTTCTTCAGCTTAGGGCTGAACTATAGTAACACTCACAAAATCAACATTACATCCCTGTTGAGTAAAATCTGCCGATCTCACCGTTACATTATAGTCCCCCGCAGGAAGATTATTGAAGTTTGGACTTTGTGAAGGAACACCATTCAAGAAGTAGGTCCGTTCACCCTTTCCTCCGCGTACTGCAACAGAAATAAACCCGTCATTCCTACCTCTTTGAGATACATGACCAATCAAGGTCGTTGTAATACCTAAAGGAATAGGTGGGGAAATATTGATTAAAGCAGTTACATTTTCCATCGTAGTTCGATCTTCGGCACTTACAATATAGTTTCCCGCACTAAGGCCCGTAAACGTTCCATTATTAAGTTGTACTACGGGGTTAGCACTCTTCTCTTCACGAACAGAGTACTCTATATCGCGCTCAGGATTGCTATTTACTTGAATAACGATAGAGCCATCATTTCCTGCACATCCCACCGGTATAGAATCGATCTGTCTAAAACCAAATTGCACCGCGAAAATAGAGGGTGCGCATATACTACTTACACAAACCATAACTACTTTTAATAAAAAACGATTATTCATCATCGTATCTCCTTACCACTAATCTTGTAATTACTCACTCCAGAATACTCTCATCCGTATTCACCGCTCTTAGTACCAGGCTTCAGTGCCGGACACTACTACGTTCTTATCGTGCAATAGCTGCACAAGGACTGCAATATTTTCCTATAATGAAATCTACAATAGGATTTCCTGTAGGTGCAATAACCGTTCCGATATTCACCAGACGAGTTACTGTAGTATTATTTGCATCTCTTACCACAACACTATATCTTCCCGCAACTACATTGGTAAAGACAGGAGATTGTTGAAACGTCGCTCCATTATTGAGTGAATATCTATAAGGAGGTACCCCACCAGTTGCGTTCACTCTAAAACTTCCTAATGTACCAGCGGTCCCATCTGATGGACAGGTCGGCTGTTCGATAATATTTGTAGTAAAGTCAAACAGATCAGGCTGACCAAGAGTTACTGTTCTTACCGCACAGAAAAATAAAGTTCCAGATAAAGATTCAGCTCGTACTACATAGGTGCCCGCAGGTAATCCGTTAAATATCGGTGAGACTTGAGCAGGTCCGCCATTAATCGAATAGGTAACACCAGATCCTGGAGTATTAACTGTTACAATGACACTGCCATTAGAAAGTCCATTTCCCGTTGGATTCGTTAGGAAAACATCAGTAATAACAAACGTTGTTTGCTGGTCGACTACTACTCCTGGAAACGTATAAACGCAGTTATTAGCATCTCGAATTATAATACTATACGTACCAGCCGCTAAACCTGTAAACGTACCGGTTGGCTGAAAATCTACCCCATTAAGAGAGTACTCAAAAGGAGGAACCCCACCATCAGCAACAAATTGTATGCTTCCGTCAGTTCCACCGTTACAAGTGGGAGCAACAACCTCAGTACCAACTCGCAATGCCGGAGGAGCAGTAATTTCCGCTCCAACCCTTATTGGCGGACAGAAATCGGCGGAAGATACTTCAATAAGATGCCGTCCGGGAGCAAGATTTGTAAAAGTAGCGATATTAGTCGTCGGTCTATCATCAATTTTATATTCAATTGGAGGAATTCCACCTTCAGTAATAACTCTTATAGAGCCGGTCGCGCCCCTATTACTACAAGAAATATTTTCCACAATTAAAGAGGTTACCGCTAGAGGTTGACGTGGGCCGATCGTCACCGTAGCCGCTGTAGCAAGAGGAGTTGGCAGTGAACTATCTAGTATAGTAAACGTATAGGTCCCCTGAAGGCCTGTAAAAAGCAACAATGAATCTTGAATCGGAGAAAAATTTATCCCATCAATAGTGTATCTATAAGGAAGAGTTCCACCAGCAAGTCTAATCTGTACTGAACCAAGACTTTCTCTCCCGGGTCCCCTGGGACAACCCACCGACTGCTCTTCAATCCTTGTAATCCTCAAGGGAAGTGCTGCAAAACAATACCATGAGCTTAAGCTCAAAACTAGTAAGGATAATAATGTGTTTTTCATAAAACTCCTTTTTTTTAAAATTTCCAAATTTTCTCCACGTGTCCCATACTTATCCCATACACAATACCCTTTCCTTTTTCTAACTTTTGCAACACGAGTGTACTACCCCACATAACTCAAAAGCAATAAATTATCTGACGAAGATGCCGACCCTTACACAACCTAGCCTGCAGAGCTCTTTTACATCAATTAAAAAGCCTCTTTATTGTAAAAAGTTCATGATAGTATTCAGTAATCTAACTAACTTTACTCTAGAAAAATAGAACTACACCTAGAAAACTTTGATTGAGACAACCACATAAATAGTAGATGATCTATAAATGAAAGATAGAAATACCAGGGTTAAAAGGGCGATCACATACTTACCTCTTTAGCTAACACGATTGTGCTGCCTTATAGAGCAACAAAACATTGGTAAGACCGATCACCTCTAGAATGCGTGCTTAAGATAGTTTCTTGTGAAGTTTTGCGCTATTTTCTTTTTCATAGAGCTCAAAAATTTTTAACTGATAAGAGAAACAGGCAACCATCTGAGAACGACTAGGCTGCTGAAAATAATTGCAAGTGAAATGTACCCTTACTGTGCCTAAAAAAATTACCGATGATCTAGACTTTTCCCGTGCTCTCAGCTACGGAAAAAGTCTAGATCTTTGTAGCACTCCTAAAAGGTATCTAGAAGATTTTTATCCGATGTAAAAAAGTTAGTTCTTAGGAAGTTCTAAAATACTGATCATATTGCCAAATACATCAAGGCATAGAGCCTGTAATCCCCAAAAATGCTGAGTTGGCTCCTCAACAAAATTCACACCTTTCTCTTTAAACAGAGCATAATCACTTTTACAATCAAGTGTATTAAAAACAAAAAGCGGTGCTTCCGGAGACTGTTTACCTACCAGTTCCTTACCCTCGGGTGAAGAAGCTTTCATAATAACAAGTTCAAAATCTGGTTGTAAAAAAGGATGAAGCGTAAGCCATCTCATTCCTTCATAATCAGCATCAGTATGAACTTTTAATCCAAGAATATCTCGATAAAAAGTTAAAGCTTTATCCTGGTCATCAACATATAAAACAACGTGGCTGAGCTTTGTAACCATCTTTACTCCTTCTGTACTGTAAAAGAATCTACCATTTTGAACAAAGACTAGTGATACGCCCCTTAAAAAGATCATACTTACCTGTAAAATAAGATCTTGATACGCGCTTCTTGTGACATCATAGCATAGTTTTTACTTCCTGAAAGAAATTTGGATACACAAGAAAATAAAAAATACCTCTTTAAACAAGAATTTCTCAGCAAGCCAGAAAGATTTATAAGAAGACCAAAACCATATCACTTTTTTAAGAGTATGAGCCCTCTTTAAACCCCACCTTTATACAGAAATAAGCATTCAACACACCCGATAACTCTAGTAAAAAGTCTTAGTCTACGTATACTGTGTCTTGAGAACAGAAGATTTTGGCCGCTTTTATTAGTCAAAGATGCTAAAAAGTTTCATGAGATTTTACAGTATCTCCCAGATACGATAGACTTAGCTCAGTAGAAAAAATGGGAACTCAACTCTTCATAACTTTAGTTAATACAGACTTTATGGACCATAAAAAAACAGATTTACAAAAATACACGCCAGAACGGATTCGCAATTTCTCTATTATCGCACATATTGATCATGGAAAATCAACTCTTGCAGATAGACTTTTAGAGATTACGGGAACACTCTCTTCACGGCAAAAAAACGAACAGTTTCTTGACAAATTACAGGTCGAAAAAGAGCGAGGAATTACCGTTAAAGCTCAGACCGCTTCGATGTTCTACACGTATAAAGGAGAAGAGTATCTCTTAAATTTAATCGATACTCCCGGACATGTGGATTTTAGCTATGAAGTATCACGATCACTCTACGCTTGTCAAGGAGCCCTTCTTTTGGTTGATGCCGCTCAAGGAGTACAGGCTCAAACAATGGCCAACTTTTATCTTGCCTTCGAGCAAAATCTTTCAATAGTACCGGTTATGAATAAAATAGATATGCTTAATGCAGATCCGGTACGTGTAGGAAAAGAGATGAAGCATCTTTTCGATTTCAATGAAGAAGAGATTCTTAAAGCATCAGCAAAAGCGGGAATCGGTATAATTGATATTCTTAATTCTGTTATTGAACGAATTCCTGCTCCTGAAAGTGATCTTACAAAACCCCTTAAAGCTCTTCTTTTCGACTCATGGTTTGATATCTATAAAGGTGTTATCTGTCTTGTTGCCTTAAAGGATGGGGTGCTCAAAAAAGGAGATACTATAGCGCTGGCTCAACTAGGAAGAGAATACGAAATACTTGAGCTGGGCCTTATGTATCCCAGTGAAATGCCGATGCCTGCACTCTATGCTGGACAGGTTGGCTATATTATTGCAGGAATGAAAACGGTCAGAGAAGCACGTGTAGGCGAAACGATCTATCATAGCAGAAAACCTGTAGTCCCTTTTCCAGGCTTTAAACCGGCAAAACCTATGGTTTTTGCAGGAATTTTTCCAGTAGATAATGAAGAATTTGAAATATTACGGGATTCCATCGAGAAGCTTACGCTCAATGATGCAAGTGTGCGCGTTGAAAAAAAGAGCTCAACAGCTCTTGGTATGGGATTTCGGTGCGGGTTTTTAGGGCTGCTCCACATGGATGTTTTTAAACAACGGCTCGAACAAGAATATGGTCTTACCGTTATTATTACAGCGCCGAGTGTTCTTTATAAGATACAGCTTGCTCATGGTGGTGAGATGGTCGATCTTGAAAGCCCTTCAGATTTTCCCGAACCTCAGCAAATCGAAACTATCTTTGAACCGATTATCGATGCAACGATATTAATGCCTCGCGAATATCTTGGTCCAGTTATAACATTATGCCAAGAAAAGCGTGGAGTTCAACAATCCTTAGAATATCTTAACGAAGAACGTATTATTTTAAAGTACCGACTTCCTCTTAATGAAGTAGCAACAGATTTTTACGACCAACTAAAATCATTAACTTCAGGCTATGCTAGTTTAGATTATGAAGAAGCAGGCTACCAAGAAAGTGATTTAGTCAAAATGGATATCCTTTTAAATGGAAAACCGGTCGATGCTCTTTCAGTTATTGTTCATAGAGAGAACTCTTACCATATAGGAAGAGACTTAGCTGAAAGACTCAGAAAAGTGATCCCACGGCAGCTTTTTGAAATTACCATTCAAGCGGCAATCGGAGCGAAAATTGTTGCTCGCGAATCGATTTCAGCATTACGAAAAAATGTAATTGCTAAATGTTATGGTGGAGATATAACACGAAAAAGAAAACTCTTAGAAAAGCAGAAAGAAGGCAAGAAAAAAATGAAACAGGTGGGCTCAGTGGAGATTCCTCATGAAGCATTTGTGAGTATTTTAAAGAAAGAGCAGTAAGGGAGATTAAATGAAGGAGAAAACAGTCACTACTACCACTGGAAATATTTTTATTTTTCATGCTTTTGACGTTGGTGAAGATATTAATCTTGAAAATGTAAAGGAAAAGCAACTTCTCTTACGAAGGCCACTGCTTCTTTCTAAATATTTTAAAAATTATCATATTCCCTTAGCCGTTGAACTTCCGCATCCTCATTCGAGCTCTCGTTGCATAAGCAGCAAACTTCATAATTTTGGGACCATCTCATTAGCATATAAGATTCCTTTTACCGAATCTCTTGAAGCACTTCGCATGCATATTAATACTATTGAAGATGAATATAGAGAAAAAAGTGTAATCGATGCTGGCTCGATATTTAAGCATATTAAATCAGAGATCAAACAGCCCAAGTTTTTTCATCTTGCAAAATCCTATGTTGTCATTCAAGTAGATCCAGAAGCAAATATAGATATTACTCGACTCAAGGAGGAATCGGGGAGCGCTATTGCATCGATTCTCCGCTTTGAAACTGAGTCGCTCTCTGAATATCAAAGAAATGAAATTCTTGAATCGGCTGTGGGGTATTATAGGGGTGACCTCATCATTATCGATACTGAGGCAGCCTTTATTTATGATGACGAATATCAAGATCTGCTGGATCTTTTCGAGTTTGCTAATATGCAACACCTTGAACTACAGTACTTTGATAGACTACTAGATCAGCAACTTAATGTCGTATACGAACGGGAGATACGAAGACTTCCACTCCGTTCTTATCTTCCCTTTATAGGTGCAGTAAAAAACGATCCTATAGATGACCTTGGTAAACTGCGCGTAGATATTTCGGTGATAACTGAGCGTTTAGAAAACAGTATTAAACTTGTGGGAGAAGCCTACTATTCCGAACTCTACTCGTTGTTAGTCGCCAAGCTTGATATCAACAACTGGAGAGAGTCGATAAATAGAAAACTGGACATTATTACCGATGTGCGAACTGTCTACGAAAATAAAGTAAATATAGTCAGAGAAGATCTTCTTTCCGTACTTATTATTGTTCTTATTTTCATTGAGTTAGTAGTAGGTATTCTTCACTACTTTAAATAGAAATCAACAGCATTTTAAACCCTACCTTACTTAGGAGCCTCATGAAGGTTAAAAATATATCTCTTGCTTGGATCACAACAGCTCATCTGGCACAAGCCAAAGAATTTTTCCGCGATGATCTGGGATTAGATGTCTCCTGTGATACTGAAGATATGGGCTGGCTAGAGTTCAGCACCCCTTCTAAAGAGGGAATGATGTTGGGAGTGGCTCAAATGAAAGCTGAAGAGATGCATAAACCTGGCCAAAATGCAGTTCTCACCTTTACCGTTGAGAATATAGAAGAAGCAAAACAGGAGCTTGAATCTCGAGGAGTAACATTTGTAGGAGCAATTTGCGAAGTTCCAGGACATGTGAAGCTCGCTTCATTTTTAGATAAAGATAAAAACATGTTTCAATTAGTAGAAGATCTTAGCCAATCATAAACGTGCATTCTGCAAGCCGTTATATATAAAAGTATAAAGCGTCTTTTTCTGTAGATATTCTTTTACAGAAAAAGACGCTTTATGTTTATCAGTTCCTCATGAAAGAAAACACAGATTCTTCAATAGTTTTTTAAGATTTTTTTCAGCTTACTGAGCAACGCTTACTTCGGCGGGACGAAGAACTTTGCCTTTACGGGTATAGCCCTTTCGAAGAATAGCAACAACTTCTCCTGAAGCATGGCTATCAGAAGGTATTTGCATAATTGCCTCAAAAAAATGAGTATCAAAAACCGGAGTATAAGGAATTTCTTCGATATTATACCGTGCTAAAATTTTTTCAAAGCCACGCGCGATAAGCTCTAAACCGGTCACATGCATATCAGGATTGATCTCAGTGCGTACTTCACCACGACCTCGGTCAATATCATCAAGAACCGGAAGTATATTCAGTAAAACCTCCTCCGCCGCTTGGTCTGTCCAGAGCGCGCGCTCTTTTTCTATTCGCTTTTTGTAATTATCAAAATCAGCACTCAGGTAAGCAAGCATCGAAGTAGCCTTTTTCGCCTGCTCTTTATAAAGCTCTATCTGATCAATAACATTTTCGTTTACTTCTGGTTTTTGAGCAGAAGTCTCATTTTTTATATCTTCCATACTTACCGCTCTCATGTTACAGGTATTAATTACTCTTTAAACTTGCCATACAGGCCGATCACCCTTTTAGTATACCGTACTTTTGAGAAAATTCATAGCATGCCAAACGCTCAAGACAACCTTACCACGAACGTTTTTAGATCCTCAAGACCTTTCAAAGCATCCTCTTATTACGTCCGTTATTTCTTACCGGGACCCACAAAATCCATAAGAAATAAAACATTATTCTTGCACTAAAGAACAAAACTATAGTAAATTAATTACAAATAGATGTAATTATTGAAAACTATGAAAGAACAGTATGAAATCAGCTAATCTTATAGAAGGGCTCAGCATTATTCTCGCCCGAGATCATTTGCTAAAGTTCACCGATATACAAGCCTTGAAAAAAAGTTTTGACTATGATGAAGATATTAGTTTTGAGGATTTCCTCCTTGAAGGAGAATTTATTAGTAAAAGCGATTTGCTTCAAGCGCTCTCAGAATACTATCAAGTACCTCAATGCGATGTAACAGGGGTTTTTCTAGATCATTATTTAATGACTCTTATACCCCGAGATGTTCTTATTGAACATATAATGGTGCCTTATTTGCGGGAGGGAGACACCCTCTGGGTAGTGGCAGCAGAGCCCAAAGATCCACATTTGCCAGTAGTTTTAGGACAGTATATGACTCACTCATTCAGTTTTATGGTAGGACTTCCTCAAGATATACTTACCGCAATAGAAGAGTACACAGATGAATCAGATACCTATCAACCTAATGATATCGCTAATCGACTTATGGAACGAAGTGCTCCAGAAATATATACTCCTGACCAGTATGATGAACGAATTCCACTCCTTATCGAAGAGAATGATGATGAGTATGAAAGTAAATAAATGAGCAGTAAATGAGAGTTAAATTTTGACTCTCTTTACTGATTACATTGATTCTAAGAGATCTTCATTTCTCTACGATACAGTAGTGTGCTTGAAAGCACAGTCACCTAAAGGTCCCTGTGAAATAAAGGAGACAGTAAGTACAGGCCACCCCCTACCACACCCGATAGGTAACAACTGCTAGTCTCCTTTATTCCCCTCAAAGCCACACGTACCTTCATCATGTACTTGAATATGGAGAACCGTGTAGAGCTATCACCCATCCGGTAGCGATTATTTCATCAGAGCCCTGATACTTTTTAAAAAAAGGTGAATTCGGTGTAGTTTCCCAATCAAGTGATTCTTACAGCACCTTACCTTCAGATATTTTTTAGTAAACTGCTTATCATCAACAATAAAAAAAGAAGTTCTTCTCCTAGTCTAGTATTACTAATCTAGTACTACTCTTTTTTCCTCTTACTTTCATCTCTTTACCAGCTAAGTTTTCTTCCATGAGCTTTTTTCTGATCAGTTTAAAAAGTAAACTACCGTACAATTTTTCTAGATCTTTTCTTTACTTCTTTTTGAGCGACACAAAAGAAAATTACCCTCGGTTCAGAAAAAGGTTATTACGTTTGTGAGTATCGTTAGACTGATGAAAACCCCTTAGGGATGGGGTTGAATGCAAACCAGAACCTCCTCCTAGGACGGTAAATTTTTTTCGGAGGAATCCCAAAATGTTTTTACCAGTATTATTTTCATTATGTTAGTGTAAACTATCCTATGAGCGTCCGACAACGTCCTTTATTACGAGGACTTACAGGGAGTTCAACAACGCACTTTGAAAGAATTTTATAGTGTTTTACTTAAACAGTTATAGTATAGTTTAAAAACATAGAGAACCAAGAATGATAGATGCGCCTCTCTTTTTAAGACCCGTATATTCTACACGAAAAAGAGATACATTTACCCTCTACCCTTTTTGCAATTATAAAACTCCTACAATAATGCGTAAAGCAACGAAAATAAAGAAGTTTCCTTTTTTCTTATATTTGTATATACCTATAAGCACTTATTTATGCACAACCCTTAATACAACCAGAAACCAATGAAATCTATTCTGCATACCTTTACATTTTGTAGCCTCCTGGCACTAAATTTTCACCTTGAGGCGTTTAACAGAAGTCTCTTTTACCGGGTTTCATCGTTTTGGAATGAACCACGATTCGAAAGACCGTGGCTTACTACTGTTGATGTTCAGCTTTCTGGTGGTTCTCAAAATTGCGGCCGTAATACCTGTAGAGAAAAGGTAAATATTCTTTCAATTTATGGCCCAGAAAGCCTTGCTACCCTTGTCCCCTTATGCGCTAAAGAGGTACCTCTATTACCAGAAAAAGACCACTTCTCCTTTAAAGCTGTCGCAGATCTTTTTCAAGCAGATATTAATATTTATCAAAACTTTACATGTGGATTTTTCACTCATTTTCATTTTCCTATTATTAATCTGGACCTTTTTCCGTCATGGCATATTAAAGAAAATAGTGGCGATGAAATCCCTTTAAGGAAAAATGCAGAGTTTAAAGGAAAAAGCTCAGTGAATTTGAGCGCCCTTCTTGCACACTGTAACTTAGCATTAGAACCGGTGCGAGAAGGAGCTCTTTCAGATTCTACTCTTTTTTTTGGATGGACACATTCTTATGAAAATACAACCTATTTGGATTTCATAGATTTCACTGCTAAAATGGGAGTTCTTTTCCCCACAGGTAAAGGGCGCAATGAAAATTTAGTATTAGATATTCCTTTAGGATATAATGGCCATTGGGGAATTCCTCTTTCAGGAGATATAAGCTGCGGAGCATATGACTGGATGACATTAGGGATACACGCCGATGCAGTATTTTTTTTCAAAAGAAATGATTGCATACGAATGAAACTCGATTCTGAAGCTCCCACAGGGTATATTACTTTAGGCAAAGGAGAAGCCAGAGTTACCTCAGGACCCGTATGGCGTGCCGGTGCTTATTTTAAAGCAGATCATTTCTATAGCGGTCTCTCATTTCTCGTTGCATGTGCTTATGAACAAAAAAATAGAATAGTTGTATGTCCTATTGATCAGGAAACATTTTCGGTGTCACATGTTAATAAAGACCAAAGATTTAAGAAATGGTCCCGTGCATTCGTTAACATGATGGCAGAATTTGATTTTTCAGAGCAAGAAGCAAGTTTAGGCCCTCGTGTAAGCCTTTTTTATAACCATCAAATTACTGGAAAAAGAGTCTTTTCAATAAATACCGTAGGATGTTCCCTTGGCCTCGAGGTGAACTGGTCCTTTTAACCTCATAAGCATGCTATTAAAGAGAGAAATACACGTTTTATAAGAACGGGTTCTACAGGGTGAAAATGCATTTTTAAAAGAACATTTCATCGATAGTATAATCTTTTTGTAAAAGGGCCGGTGGTCATCTACAATAAATTTTTCCATTTTTAAAGAGACTACAAAGAGACTTTCCCTGACGTAATGAAGAATAGTTTTTCTTTGACGCTTTTTGGCGTTAATCGCCTGCACTAAATCGGTACGTGTCCATATATCCATACATAAAGCGTGGAAATCTTCAGCGGTTTCGACCCTTGTCAGAGCTCCTGACCATACTGAGCAGGCTCCTCTACTCAGTGAACCATACAAACTTATAAAAATAATACTCCAGATGTGAAATTTCATGCTCGACCTCTAGTTATGCCCTCCATTACCTTCTTAATAATTACAAGCAAGAGAAGAAAAATGCAAGAAATTTCGTATCTACACCACAACAATAAGTACTGACAATAAAAGAGCCGCTTTGGTTAAAGATATAAGTTACTCGCCCTACACCCGTATCTCTGTGTGAAAAAGATTATAGCACCCTTCTTAGACTACGTATTTCTTCAGAATACCTGTTTTACGAGTAAGCTTTTAAAAGAACAAAAAAGCGTTCAATACAAAGAGCCTTTGAGGCATATAATGCTTCAAAGGCTCTTTAAACGGTAGTGCACTCTATAGTACAGCTTTATTTAAAATGGCAAATCGTCTGCAAATGGAGCTTCATCCTTGAAGAGAGCTTCATGAACACCATCCTCACTCATTTCATCTTTAGATCTAGATTCAGCTTCTCCACGCGCACCGAGGAATACTACACTGTCTGCAACAATAGTATGACGCTGTTTTTGTTGACCATCAGCATCTTTCCAACTATCTAGTTTCAAACGCCCCTCAACAAGTACTGGTCGTCCTTTTTGCAAATACTGACGGCAATTTTCTGCTTGTGGTCCCCAAACGGTTACATCTATATAACAAACTTCTTGAACCATTGCGCCAGTTTGCTTATTACGAAATTGTCTATTAGATGCCAAGCTTAATTTACATAAGCCTTGACCTGATGGCTGTTGTTTAAAGTCAGGGTCTTTGGTAAGATTACCGATTAAAATAACACGATTGAAGTTCGCCATTAACTACCTCTTAAGCTAAAAAAATAAACATAATAACTCTTAGTATACCAAAAATCCGCATAAAAAAAAGAAGGCCTCTTCTATACGATCAAAGCTGACTGCACAATTTCTAAAAACTTTTTATCGGTCTCTATCTCTTTATCCATCCGTGCTTTTTTTTCGCGCATAAGACGTAAAACTCTCTGTAAGTCACTCTTTGTAGCAGTAGAAAAAAAAGATTTTTTATCGCCTTCAGCATATCCACGTATCTTTGTGTAAAGCGCTTTTTGGATCTCTGCTTTACTCTTAATCGCTTCACTTTCCTGCTCTAGCACTCTACCCATAAGATCAAGAATCTCTTGCTTGACCTGGTGGTTAGGTCGTACCCGTTTTTGATTGTTTTCAACAAGAAAGCTTTCAGCATAACACCACATTGCGCACAAAATACCCATAAAACCAGCTACTATCATTATTTTTTTCATATAAAATTTCCCCTATAAACCGATTTCTAAATCTTTACTCGTATAGAACAAGATCTTTTAATGTCCCTGAGCCCGTTGCTGTTTAGAGTAGGCAATAACACCATATTCTATAAAAGCGCATAACCGAGACAGAACAACTAACCAAAGTAGCAGATAAAACAGAGGCCCTGAATCGAAACCAGTAGCACGACATACAAAAAGCCAGCTAATAAAGAGTACTTGGCCAACCCCCGTTAATTTACCTAACTTTGTGGGATGTATACCGTGGTTTTTCTTTATGAATACAAAATAAAGTGCAGTAAGCACAAAAAGTAGTTCACTTACTATGGTAAAAACAATAAACCAGAGAGGTATCGGGATAAAATTACCTCGAATACAAAAAAGACTTACATAACATGAGATCAAAAGAAGCTTATCCGCAAAAGCATCCAACATAGAACCAAGCACTGATACTTCATTTAAAGAACGTGCTAATGCTCCATCAATAATATCGGTGATTCCCGCAAGCAGAAAGAGCACAGCGGCTACTGGCCAATTTTGGGCAATCATACTCAGCACTATAAAAGGAATTAAGATAATTCTTACAAGTGTTACATAGGTTGGTAAAGTTATCATAGAAAACCACGAAGAAAGCACATTATATAACATAGCCATCTATTATTCCTCCACCAAGACAGACTGTTTCATCATAAAAAACCGCATACTGACCTTCAGCAATTCCTTGATCGCGTTGAGCGAGCTGTACTTTATATCTTCCATTACCAATTTCAGTTAATGAGGCTTCATTGTAAGCAGGACCGTGCCTCAATTTTACGTGCAAACTACTTTTTTGTGGAGCTCCACCGATCCAGTTAACCGATGACATGGTAAATGTATCACGCATTTTATCTGGTGTATAGTAGCTTTTCGAGATAAACACTACATTATCAACGCAATTTTTAGCAACAACATACCATGGCCCTCCGCCGAGCCCAAGCCCCTGTCGTTGTCCAATAGTATGATACCAAA
>JACDFK010000014.1:15174-28738 GCA_013815795.1 Candidatus Babelota bacterium
CCTTTATGGTTACCCACTTTTTTGCCCGTTTCAACTTCAACAAGGTCGCCCACTTTTTCGCCCATGTGATACTTAAGAAATTCGTTAAATTTTAGTTTGCCTAAAAAACAGATACCTTGACTATCTTTCCGGTCCCTATTGGGTAACTGGAAATGCGTAGCATACTCGCGAACCTGAGTTTTTTCTAAATGGCCTATAGGAAAACAGGCCTTTTTAAGCTGTGTTTGCGAAAGATGTGACAAAAAATAGGTCTGATCTTTAATAGGATCCGGCGCTTTATGTAAAAAAACTCGATCGTCCTTCTGTTCGGTTTGAGCATAATGGCCGGTAGCGACGAAATCAAAGTCATTCCCGATTTTCTCGTAAAAGGCACCAAATTTAACCCGTTGATTACATACTATATCGGGATTTGGAGTCCTTCCTTTGCTAATTTCTGCAAGCGTGTGGGCAACTACCTCTTGCCAATATTCCTTTTGTAAAGATATGATCTCTAAAGATACTCCTGCCTGGTTACAGACAGCTTCCACATAGGAAAGGTCTTCCTCCCACGGACAGGTGCCAAGAAAAGAAAGCTCATCTTCAAGCCAAATTTTTAAATAAAATGCGGTGAGTGAATGTCCTTGTTGTTGCAGCAGCCGCAACGCAACAGAACTATCAACTCCGCCAGAAACAAGTACTGCTCCATTCATAATTTTCATCGTGCTCTACCGAGTAATAATATGACAAACATGCTACTTTCAGTGTATCACACTCTCGCAAAAAAGCAATTATCTAATAGTATTAGAGTAAGAATAATTGATATGATATTCACACCTTTTATACTTTTTAAAGCAGCTTGAAATCACTGATTATCGATTATACTTCCCCACTATGTTTTCATGATAGTGTTCGAGTATCTCGCGGTTACATCAACCTGTTTTTGAATACTCCCTGTTGTATGCGTTACTCTTACTACACCCCATCCTCGTTGCAGCTTTTCTCTACTCTACCAATCTTAGTCTTTACCCTAAGGGTACGGGGCTAAAAGATCTCTTCGCTATGCACTTCACGGGACAAAACTTGTGAAAATCCGATTTTTCTTTCTCATACTTTCTACTTAAATCCCTCAAAATATCTAATCGATTCCTGCGTTAGAGGAAATTTATAGTAACTGAATCATTAACCAGTACTTAACAAAAGAATAGTCTGTTTCACCTTTTTTTTAGAAATACACATACTAATTTTAAGAGCATCTGAAGCATTTATTGATTCAAACAACCAAATAGAGTACTCTATATAATAAAATGAAGAACTTTTCCTCTAGTCCTTATATAGTTTGATACCCTACTTAATGAAACTTATGAAAAAAATACCTACAACCACGAGCTCTTTTCGACAGATTATCGAAGAAAATTATCTCTATATAGACAAAACAGAACTAATTTATAATCTAATTAGCTCAGATTTTTACTATTTTCTGGCGCGTCCCCGTCGCTTTGGTAAATCACTCCTTATCTCGACTCTTTCAGAGTTATTCTCTGGCAACAGAGATCTTTTTAAGGGTTTATGGATAGATTCTAGCGATTATTCTTGGGCACCTTATCCCGTAATTTCATTAGATTTTTCCTCGATAGACAATAGTTCTTCTGAAAATTTTAAAAAATCTCTTGCACTCAGATTAGAATTAAAAGCAGAAGAATACGCCATAGATCTTACCGGATCGTCTACTCCAGGCGATAAACTTTATATGCTTGTCACCAAATTAGCTCAACAAAGTAAAGTGGTAATCCTTATCGATGAATATGACTATCCCCTGGTAAGTAATATAACTGATATTCCTGTTGCACAAGAAATACTCAAAGCATTAAGCAGTTTTTTCAGTATTCTTAAAAGCCTCAATCCTCTCGTGCATGCTATTTTTATTACGGGTGTTTCAAAATTTGCAAAAGCAAGTGTGTTTTCTGGATTAAATAATCTCAACGATATTTCGCTTGACCCAATCGCCGCAACTTTACTGGGTTTCACTGAACAGGAACTTGATACCTATTTCACATCCTTTATAACCACACTCGCTCGATTAAAGGGAATACCAGTTGAGGAAATAAAAAATAAAACTCGTCATTGGTATAACGGATATCGTTTTTCGAAAGTACCAGAAAAAGTTTATAATCCCTTTTCTGTACATTATCTTTTAAAAAAAAATGAGTTCACCAACTACTGGTTCGAATCGGGAACTCCTTCTTTCCTCATAAAAATAATGACACAACAAAATTGCACACTTACCGATATTGAGCAGTTCCAGTTTACTACTAAGAGCCTCGGATCCTTTGCTCTAGATCAGTTGCCTTTGATTCCTCTTCTTTTTCAAACTGGTTACCTAACTATTAATACTTATACTCCTGAAACCGATTCCTATACGTTAGTTTTTCCTAATTTTGAAGTAAAAGAGTCCTTCACACTCCATCTGCTTGGTGCATTTTCTCAAACAGATCTAGCCATTATTGAAACAATTATACCTTCCTTAACCTCAGCTCTTGAAAACAATGCTCTAGAGAAATTTTGTACTCTCCTAAAAAGTCTCTTTGCTCATATACCCTATCAAATACACATTGCGAAAGAAGCTTATTATCATTCGCTTTTCCAACTTTTAGTGACGCTCATAGAGTTTAAATCTCAGTCAGAGATAGCGACCGATAAAGGTCGCATCGACTTGGTAGTAATTACTCAAAAATATATTTATATTTTTGAAATAAAATATAATACACCTGCAGAAGAAGCTCTTAAACAGATAGAAGAACACTTTTACTATAGAAGATACCTCCTTTCAACCAAAACGATCATACTGGTTGGTATTGCCTTCAATTCAGCAAAGCATGAAATCGCCATTACCTGCGCTTCTAAAATTCTTAATCGTGCAACAATAAACTCCTAACTTCCAAAAATCTGCGAAAAAAAGTAATCAGGATGCATACTACATTGTTTAATTAACGTGAGCTCGATCTAAGAAATCTGAAAAAAAGTCCATGGTGCTACTCTTTTTAAAAATTTATTTTAAAAAGGGGTTTTTTTGTTTACTGGATATTACAAGAATTAAAGAAGGAATGCTCTAAATACATTTCTTCTTTAAGCTCCCGCGCATTGTGTTCTTCATGGGGAGCGCGTAGTAAGGGATAATACTTTATAAAGAGTTTTTTAGTTTCTCTATTCCAGGTACGCGGTTTCCACAGATCAGCTGTTTTGTCATTGGAGGTTGTCGTTAGAACAACTTTACCATCGGGACTACATGCAAATGCAATAACCCATGTATATCCTTGTAATATATGCAGACGTTGTCCTGTTAAAATATCGTATAGATAAGCTGTATCATGTGATCTAATTAGAACAGTTTTTCCATCAGCGCTAAATCTTATTAAAGAGATAGCTTCTGGAGGAAGTGGTAGCAGTATTTGAAGTTGTTGTCTTGTTGCAGCATCCCACAGGCGAGCGGTTTTATCATCAGATCCAGTTAGAACAGTTTTACCATCGGGACTAAATCCTACTGCTTGAATATAATCTGTATGTCCTTCTAGTATATACAGCTGTTGTTCTGTATCAACATCCCACAGGCGAGCTGTATTATCCCAGGATCCAGTTAGAACAGTTTTACCATCGGGATTAAATGCGACTGAAGATATATGGTGTTGAGGACCTCGGAATATATGCAGTTGTTGGCCGCTAGATACATCCCATAAACGTGCTGTACCATCGATCGAGCCAGTTAGAACAGTTTTGCCATTAGGGCTACATGCTCCTGAAGTTACATAACCAGTATGTCCTTGAAATAAATGCAGTTGTTGTCCGGTAGATACATCCCATAAACGAGCTGTAGTATCATTTGAGCAAGTTAAAGCAATTTTACCATCAGGGCTCCATGCTACTGAAGTAATACCTTTTGTATGTCCGGAAAACTTTTGTAGTTGCTTTCCTGTTTTAATATCCCACAGACGAGCTGTTGCATCATATGATCCAGTAAGAGCAGTTTTACTATCAGGGCTCCATGCTACAGAAGTAATATCCTGCGTATGTCCCTGTAGTAGACTAGAGCATCTAAACTTATCTAATTCATCTTCAAGCGCTAAAAAAACAATAAAATACCAAATTTCTTTAGGAAGGGCATAAGGTAGAGTCTGGTCGTCATGGGTGGGTATTTGTTCTCGTATAGTAGACTTCATGCTGAGAGTATCGCGAGGTGTGAATATGCTGCTTATAGCTACCAAAGATAACAGTGTAGTGTAGAAACGGTTCATCTAGAAATCCTTTTTAGCTGTTTCTTTTTATTTTTATACATTTATTTTTAATAGTATCATTTGGTCTATTGATGTCAACTATAAGGCAGAAAGGACTCTGGAGGAGGGGCGAAAGATATATTTTTAAGTTAAAAATAATTTTCAGCTGGGATGTCTAAAATAATATTACTCACCATTGATAAAGTAATTAACGTGAGCTCGATCTAAGGAATCTACAAAAAAGTCCATTGTGCTACTCTTTTTTAAACAATCACATTAAAAAAAGGGTTACACAATGGACTTAACTACAAGTTTCTATTATCTAGATGAATTTTAAGTAAATTGATTCTTCTTTTGGTGCTCACCACTCTTATTTTTCTTCTTTTATAAAAACTCAACCGAGCTTAGTAGGAGGAGTACTGCTCTTTATAGAGCATTACAAAAATTAGCCTCTACCAAAAAGTTGATTTGCCTGTTATTATAGGACATAGTAAAAGTTTTTCAATAAAAGGAAGTATAAATGAACGTAATAGAAAGTATTCATAAAGCTCTTAAGCAAACGATTCAAACGCTGTTTCCTTTGCTTTCACAAGAGAGAATAAATCGCATAGAGCTTCAGCTCAATACTGATTCATCAAAACAACAGTTTGGAGATCTTACTACTAACTGCGCACTGGTAATTGCCAAAGAACTTAAACAAAATCCGGCAACTGTTGCCAAAGCAATTTCAGATCAATTTACCCATCCTGCTCTTGATCATATTGAAATAGCAGCTCACAATTTTATTAATATTTTCCTTTCCCAAGATACATTTAATCAACTTGCAGCAGCACTGTACCAAAAAAAAGAACAGTTTTTCACAGAAAGCAGTGAAGAAAAAAAAAGCTACTCAATCGAATTTGTAAGCGCTAATCCTACGGGACCGCTTCATATTGGACATGGCCGTGGGGGAATTATTGGAGATGTACTAGCACAAATTTTAAAATTTCTTGGGAATACTGTTACGAAGGAATTTTATATCAATGATGCTGGCTCACAGATGCAGAAATTGGGCATGTCTCTTAAAATACGATGTCAACAACAGTTGGGTCAATCAGTAGAGCTTCCTGAGGAATCTTATCAAGGAGAGTACTTAATAACACTTGCTGAAGAATGTGTCGCCGTGCACGGCCCTTCCGTCATCGAAAAGCCCGATGCTTTTTTTATTCAGTATGCGGAACAAAATCTTCTTGCACGTCTACAAAAAACACTTATCGATTATGGTATCAGTTTCGATACATGGTTTTCCGAAAAAACGCTGCATGAAAGTGGTGCTATTGAAAAGATTTTACATCACCTTCAAGAAGAAGGGTTTATATATTCTCATGACCAAGCTTTGTGGTTTAAATCAACGCTCTTTGGTGATGATAAAGACCGAGTGGTAAAAAAGAACACGGGTGAACTCACCTATGTTTCAGCAGATATCGCATACGCAAAAAATAAAATAGAACGAGGATATGACCAACTTATAATGGTCTTAGGTCAAGATCATCATAGCTATGTAATCAGGCTAAAAGCGGTTATGCAAGCTCTCGGATACGACCCCGATCGGCTAGACATAATACTTTATCAACTCGTGACTATTAAAGAAAGTGGACAGTCTTTGCGCCTTTCAAAACGGGCAGGACGAAGTATTACATTAGAAGATGTTATTACAACCGTTGGAAAAGATGTAGCGCGCTTTTTTTACCTCTATAAAAAAGCTGATGCACACTTAGATTTCGATTTAGAGCTTGCACTAAAACACACTGAAGAAAATCCGGTATACTATATTCAATATGCCTATGTACGAACAAAAAGCATCCTGAACAAAGCAGCTCATGAAGGACTTTTTTTAGATATATCGGACAAAGACAGTGTATTTCTGGGAGAACCAGAAAGGCTCGTACTTAAAAAGATTATCTATTTGAGAGTACTTCTGAAAGCTATACAAAAGCATTATCAAACACACCTCCTTACTCATTATACCATAGAGTTAGCTCAACAGTTTCATTCCTATTACAGCCACCACAAAGTTATTGATATAGAACAGAAAGAACAAAGTAGAGGAAGGCTCTTATTAACAGCCATTTTACATGACACCTTTAAGCTCTGTTTTGATCTTCTTGGTATTAGTGCGCCGGAAAAAATGTAACAATGTTCATCGAAAAGAAAAAAGGAATAGTTCTTATAAGCATCGTTTGTGTTGTTTTTGCCAGCGTCTACGTTCTTGCAAAAAAAAGACCTCCACGAGCGCTTATTCCTATCTTGCTCTATCATGACATAAATACAAAAGAGAGCCGCTATAGCGTTACTCCCCATAACTTTCGAGCACATCTTGAAAAATTGTGGCAAGCCGGCTTTGTTACGGCGCGCTTAGAAGATGTACTCACTAATAAAGAACATATTAGAAACAAAAAAATCGTTCTATTGCGCTTTGACGATTCCCGTAGAAGCCAATGTAACTACCTTATTAAGGAGAATGGGACTAGTTATTTAGACCCTGATTGTGCGGCAGGAATACTTCTTGAGTTCTACAAAACTCACCCTTCCTTTGGTAAACATGCCCTTTTTTGCATAATTCCTTTAGAATGTTTCGGGCAGCGAAAATACTGTAAAGATAAATGCTTATTTTTACTTAAAGAAGGGATGGAGCTTGTTAATCACGGATTTTATCATGTCGATCTTACACAGGCAACACCTGATGAGATCGATGCAAATTTCGGTAAGGCAATGAATTTTTGGCACTCACTCCTTGGACCAGATAGAGCAGATACCATCATTTCTGTAGCCACACCCTATGGCACCCAACCTTCTAATAATGAAGCGAGACAACGATTACACTGTTTTAGCTACCAAGGAAAAACATATCATCAGAAAGCAGTTTTATACGCGGGAAAAAAGTTTAATAAAACAGCCCATACACCGTTATGCCCTCATTTCGATCCTTATTGTCTACCTGCTTTGGAAGTAACCAACAGTAACTTTGATCGAATCTTATCACGGATATCCTATTAAAAGGGAAGTAAAACTGTTATAACGAAACCTTACAGTAAAGATAAGTAAAAGGAAGAGCTCTTGAAACGAATATTTTATTATGTTCTATTTTTTCTTCATATAGGTCCGTTAATCAATGCGCGATCCTTCATGATTAGCTGCTCAGTTCCTTACTGGCGGTGTGAATTAGCAATTCAGACAGTCCTTAAGCATATGGGTATTTTTGATCAGGTAAATCCTTTTTCCTATGAAGTAAATGCGCAAGGGCTCCTAAAGGATACCTTTAAAAGAAAAATGCCTTATTGGAATGAACTCCACACAAAATGCATACGACGTAAAGTGCCTTTCATTCCTACCATTTTTTGGACACATACTGAAGATATGCATAACGTTTTATCAGACGCGATAAAGCTTAAAAACCATACAACAGAGATACTAAATCTTGTAGAGGCTCACAAACTGGATGGTATTAATATTAATTATGAACGAATTAGTAGTAAGGATAGACCACATTATCTTTCTTTTTTGCAAGACCTATCGAAAGAACTTCATAAGCGAAAACTTGAACTCCATGTTAGTATGGGAGGAAGAACGAGCGACTCTACGATCGGTCTGATGAATGTTACAAAACCGAAAACAACAGACCTACTTCCTGTCGCCCTTTCTTCTCTACAACCAGAACCTCTCAAGACTCAGCCTATCACGAGTGTCTCCTTAAGCCCAGGCTCCGGAAAGGAAGCGCTTCACTATAAAAAGGTCATAGCTGAATGCTGCGATCAAGTACATATAATGGGTTACGACGAATGGGGAACTCCTCATAAATATGATGAAGAACATTTGAAAAGCGAATACTATATTTCTCATTCATCAAATCAGTGGATCGAGCAGATACTTACTTATGCGCTTACCTATATTCCACGTCATAAAATAGTTCTTGGGCTTCCCACCTATGGACTAGAATTCACTATTCTAAACGAAAAGGGAAAGATTACTTACAAAAAAAAGAGAAATATTACCTGCCCTATCGCCACAGAGCTTGCTCACGCACATAAAAAAAAGCCTCTGCGAACCCATGGTGGTGAACTTTCTTTTACCTACACAGAAGGTACCGATACTCGCTATGTATGTTACCTCGATGCTCAATGCATTAAAGAAAAAATAGCACTGGTAAAAAAATATAGAATTAAAGGTATAAATATTTTTACCATAAATGGAAATGAAGATTATATACTCTGGAGCGTCTTGGAAAAAGAGTTACTTTCAAGTTCTCTTAAATAAAGCCCTAAGAACTGCGACAGTAAAGAGGAATATTCGATAGAGTAATTTTGAGTATTTAACCCTTTCAACGAATGATCGTAGTTTTACACCCCCCCAAAAACGATGAATTTTAGAGACTACGCGGAAATTTACCCCTGAGGGAAAAGTAGTACGTGCAGATTGTAGGAGTTTGATAACTGCTTTAATGGCTCTCTGATTTTACTCTAACCGAAGCCTGTTCTTGTTTTGTTCTATCCGTGATATTCTGGTATCAGAAACTATTAAAGAAATATACAAGGAGATTACCAATGGACTGTTCCGTTCCTTCAAAAATTATTCAAAAAAAAAGTGTCTTATTTTTTCTTCTTATATGCCTCGTGGCCCCATGCCACGCTATGAATAGCTGTAAAACTCAAGAAGATTCGGCAGCATTTTTGTATGAATTTTATGGGATTTCACCGCTTATAGTATTTCCATTAGAAATCAAAAAGCAGATTTTTTCTCAACTATTTCCTTCTCCCTTATATGAAGAACATTCACAGTTCTCTATAGATGATTATAAGAAATCGTGGATATATTCAGCATCTTTTGCTCCGGATAGAAAGTGTATAGCTATTGGAACCAATGATGGTACTCTCTTTATTGATATAGCAAAAAAATCTCTAATGGATACCGCGAAAAATAGACTGCACGGTAATTCAACGGCACTTTTATTCGATAATGAGACTAATTCTTTAATAGTAGGAACCGATGAACAGTACATTGATGAATATACTATAGATAAAACTACAGGTAAATGGGATAGAAAAAACTTTATATCAGCGGACTATACTCTTCCAGTGGGAGAGGAAAGATATAGGGCTATTTACTATATGACCCTAACACTCGAAAAAAATATCCTTTTCGGTACAGAATGGGGAAATATACTTCTTTTAGATCGTACTACCAAATCAGCAAAAAAACTTTTTGACCATCAGGAAAGCACCTCATTAAATAGTATATGCTTTCGCTCTGATGAACTTGTAGCGGCTTGTGCACATGAATCAGGAAAAATCGAAATGGTCGATTTAACAACCAATCGCCTCGAAACATTTATTGAAGATAATCCCCTTAGAATCGTAAAAGCATACCAAGGTTTATGCTTCAGTCCTGATAATACGCGTTTACTGGTACTCTTTCAAAGCGGTATTGCCCTCTTTGAAACCAAAACCAAACAGATACTTACTGTTTACGAAAACACTCAATATCCTGTCTTCGCCCATTTCAGCACTTCGGGAGAACTAGTGGTCGTGGGAGATAATGCTCGAAGTATTCGCATTTTTAACTCTACTACCAATTCCTGTATTGCAACGCTTCCAATCAAGCATGAAATAAAGGCACCTTTTGGCGGTTGCTTTAATGGTGAGGGAGATCTCTTAGCAATTCGCACTTCAAAAATTTTATCGATTTGGAAACTCAACCCCTTAGCTGCATACCTACTTTTAAATTTTGAAGTAAAAACTGAACAACTGCTTTTTATCAAATTTCTTATAGATATCACAAACCCCACGGTTTGTAAAAAAGGACTTGAAAAATCAGAATTTTTCATAAAACACAGTGCGAAATTAAAAAATATTTTTTATAGCTTTGATGAAAAAGTACAAGATTATATTCGACAGCGCTTCCTTATGCCACACGATATTGATCATTTATTGTAAAATATGCCTCTATAACTTTTCATAGGGCAACTCTTTAATCGATTTCAATAGAAGTAAAGAACGTTTTTCAGGGGGAGAAGGATAAGTATTCTTCTCCCCCTGAAAAACTATATATAACCCAAGAAATTAGGATAATTTCACAGATCCATCTTTTTCTATAAGAAGTTTTGTTAATCCCTCTTCATATGATGAAAGCATTATTCCTTTTTTTGTAGCTAATACGAATGTGCTATTCTCTTGATCTATTTCAGGAACATTGACAGCTCCGCTTTCTTCATTTCTGGTAATTACGTAAGCAGCATCTGCCTTGTAGAATGGAACTTCTAATTCCCTACGCGATTGAGAGAGATCCAAGAGCTCTTCTCTCTGAAGCTCTTTGTGACTACTACTGAGCGCTTTTCCTGCAAATTGCGTTTTAGCAATTATAAGATAAGCATCTTGATCTGAATTATTTTGGATTTTTTCTAAGCGGAGTGCTTGCACGCCACTAAAAAGAGATGCAACTACTGCAACTGCTAGATACTTTTTCATAAAAACTCCTTTATAGTATAGAAAATGTACCACCTTTAATAAGGAGGGTTTATTCTTACCCTATCATAATAAATTTATAATAGTCAATAAATTTATTATATTAAATTATATTTATTTAAACTAGATTTAAGCAAGAAGAAAAACGTCTGCCTAAACCTTGATCATAGCTGCTGGAAAACCTAGAACGAGTTCCGCTAAGAAATTCTTAAAGAGCTAACCGACAAGCTCCTTGAGCCGCCACAGTAGTTCTAAAGCCTGTTTTGCGGTTATCTGTTCACAATCTAACTGAGCAAGCTCAGCCAAAGCGGTCTGCCCTTTGAGAGACTCTTTTTTTTGTTGGATAAGAAGGTGTTCAAGTTCATTAATTCGTTGATAAAGAATAGCGTGCTCATGCGAAAGAGGCTGTCCATGCTTTGCAGTCATTAAAATCGATAAAATTTCACGGGCTCTTTTAATAAGAGACGCTGGTAACTGAGCAACGGCAGCGACTTCCAAACCAAAGCTCCCGTCCGCTACGCCCGGCATAATTTTATGTAAAAGAACGATTCCTTCTTCAGTCTTTGCACTCGCTACATAATAGGGACGAACATTTGAAAAAGTATCGGAAAGTGCAGTAAGCTCATGATAATGAGTCGCAAAAAGACAAAATGGACGTATACGAGCAATATATTCAACCACTGCTTGCGCAATAGCAAGGCCATCAAAAGTACTTGTTCCTCTTCCTACTTCATCCAATATAATGAGGCTTTCAGAGGTAGCTAAATTGCAAATAAGTGCTGTTTCCTCCATCTCAACTAAAAACGTACTTTTTCCTTCTGCTACATTATCTGAAGCTCCAAGCCGTGTAAAAATACGGTCGACCAGAGAAAAATCTGCATGAGCTGCAGGGACAAATGATCCTATTTGTGCCATCAAAACAATAAGAGCAGCCTGCCGTAAAAAAGTAGATTTCCCACCCATATTAGGTCCCGTAATTATCCATAAAGAAGCATCTGGTATTAATAATAAACTATTGGGGATGAAATCAGTTTGCAAACGTACTTCAGCTACCGGATGTCTTCCTTCAATAATAGTAAGACGTTTTTCATCGTTAAAGGTAGGACGAACATATCCATGCTTATAGGCAACTTCCGCCAATGACGCTAAACCGTCTACCGATGCAAGTGCTGATGACATTTTTTTTAAAGAAGGTACATACTGTTCTACTTGAGATTTAACCTCTTCAAAAAGAGATTTTTCAAGATGCACTATTTCAGAACGAGCCCGCTGTAAATCTAACTCCAGAGCCTTCAATTCTTGAGTAGAATAGCGCTCTCTATTTGCTAATGTTTGAACACGCACATACTCAGTGGGCACCAGATGAACATTCGCATTTGTTATCTCGATACCATACCCATGCACCTGATTAAAGCGGATTTTCAAAGTACTAATGCCTGTTCTTTCTTGTTCTTTCTTTTCAAGAGCCATAACTGCTCCTGTACCTGATTCAACGAGGTCTCTTAAATGATCGAGTTCTTTATGGAACCCTTTTTGGATAGTCCATTCTTTACTAAGATCTAGATTTAGTGCTCTTTCTAACAGAGTAGATAAAGGCTGAAAGTCTGAAATTTTATCTACAAACACGGAAACACTCGTGCACTTTTTTTCGCTCAGCAGCTGCTTTAAACGGGGAAGGGCTGATAAAGAATCGACCAAAGCTGTATAATCATGTACATGAGCACGTCGTAGAGCAATTCTACCCACCACTCTTTCACTGTCTCCTACTACCCGTAGTAGTTGTCTCACCTCCACCTTAAAACTATGATCTTGAAAAAAGAGGTTAACAGCCTCAAGTCTTTGTTCAATCATCTCTTTATTTCGTAAAGGCCGTACAATCCATTTTTTTAAAAGTCGAGAGCCCATTGAGGTTACTGCCTCATCCAGAACCGAAAAGAGTGTGTTTGTTTGTGACCCATCATGAGCATTCTTTAAGAGTTCTAGATTTCTTTGTGTAGCAGCATCAAGCATTACATAACTCTCAGGTGCATACAAAGAAAGCTGTTTTAATACCAGAAGCGCCTGTGGATTATTCTTTTTTAAATAACTATACAAAAGTATAAATGCGTTACTTAAAGGCTCGAAAGAAGATTCATGCCGTGAAAATTGACGGGTATACCACTCAAGAGCTTCTTGGTACAACTCTTGCTCATACGAAATATACGAAAGAATATACCCCTGCTTTTTAAAAAAAGATTCAGACGAGAGACCCGCTTTATTTAGAGGAATAAGGATTTCATCGGGCATAAAACGGCACAATTCCGCATCAAGTGAAACAACAGAGACGTTATCCAACATCGTAGCTAAGATCTGCCCTGTTAATAACTCAACAGCTAGAAAAATAGAATTAATTTCCGTAGGAAAAAAAACTGCTAAGTATGATGCTGATTTTTCATGAAGTAACGCCGTATCTGTTAATGTCCCTGGGGTCAAAACTCGTGTTACTCCTCGCTCTACCACTTTACCGGGACGGGCAGGCTCTAGCTGATCACACAATGCAACCTTAAATCCAGCACGTACCAGCTTACTAATATAATGATCGATAACATGTAAAGGAACCCCTGCCAACGGAATAGGTTCATTATTATAGGTTCCTCGCTGAGTTAAAGCAATACCTAAAAGAGTAGCGGCATTTTGAGCATCTTCAAAAAAAAGCTCATAAAAATCCCCTACTTGAAAGAGTAAAATCGTATCGGGATACTGTTTTTTAATCGTATAATACTGCCGCATAAGCGGAGACACATTTTTGTCATCATTCATAGAAAGTTTCCTTATGTGTAGACG